>CAYUCJ010000282.1:0-4753 GCA_964443285.1 uncultured Desulfobacteraceae bacterium
CGACGTTACCATAGTTTATATCGGTCATCAAAACTATTTTGCGAGGATAATCGGTTGACGCGATCATCTGAGGTGGGGGAGTTGCCCACATATTATCATCCGGCTTGGCGAGGGCCGGAAAGCGGTGGACCATCACATAGGCAAAGATTCTGGTTTCGGCGTTTTATGTGCGGAGATACACAGTTATCGGACGTAAAATGTGATATCTGCATTTTTGACCCCTTGAAATGGACACGCCTGATATCGTTCCTTAGGGACCTGCCGGAGGGTGGTCGGCTTATGTCGGAAAATCCTGTAAAGAAAACATTTAGGTGAAAAAAGTGAACCCGGAAAATGCTTGACAAAGCCATCGAGGTTGTAACAATCTTTGAACTTGAAAAGTCCTCGAAGAGCTCTCTCGGGTCCTGGGCTCCAGTTTTTTGCCAAAACCTCTTTTCGTGTTTGTGCAAAATTCACTTATCTTTGCCACCTTAATACTAACTCTTACCCAAATAGGAGGAAAAAGCATGAAGAAAATGATCATTTTGTTAACTGCTGCCCTTTTTATCCTTTTCGCAGGCAATGCAACGGCTGTCACCAAGATCAAACTTGGCGTCGTCACCAAGCCCGGATCCGCCCAGAATATTGCCGCCGAAAAATTCAAGGAATTGATCGAAAAACGATCCAATGGCGGTATCAATGTGGAGATCTTCCACTCCGCTTCACTGGGGAATGAAACAGAAATCCTGCAGCAGGTGCAGATGAACTCCATTCAAATGGCCGTCGTCACGGGTGGTCCTTTCGATACCTTTGATCCCATGGTCAGGGTGATCAGCTATCCTTTCCTATTCAAAGACTATTCCCAGGTTGACAAGGTGCTGGACGGTCCTCTCGGGGCTAACGTCTTGAAAAGTCTGGAAAGCTCCGGCTTCAAGGGGCTCTGTTTCTCGGAAAACGGTTTTCGAAACCTCACCAACAACAAACGGCCGGTAAAGACTCCTGAAGACCTGAAGGGTCTCAAGATCAGGGTAATGGCGTCCGCGATCCAGAAGGCGATCTGGCAGGCTCTGGGGGCAAACCCCACACCCATGCCGTGGCCCATCTACACGGAGTTGGAACAAGGGGTCATCGACGGCCAGGAAAACCCCCTGTGGGTGATGGAAGTCTATAAATTCTATGAAATCCAGAAATACATGACGCTGACGCGGCACGTCTATTCGTACCACATCGATGTGGCATCACTCAACTGGTGGAATACCCTGGATGGTGATACCCAGGAAATGATCCAAAAAGCCATGTATGAAGCCGCTGTTTTTCAGCGGGAAGACAACCGCTCAAAGAATGCAGCCCGGCTGAAATTTCTCAAAGAAAAGGGTATGATCGTTGAGGAACATCCCGATGTGGCCGCTTTCCGTGCCAAAGTCGCCGGACTTCAAAACATAGCGTTGTACAAAGATCCGAAGGTTCACGCACTGCTCGAGAAGTTCATGGAAGCCACGAAATAGTGAACCCGGCGAGGACAGGTGAGTTGATGGCTGAAGGCGCGTCTGCCCTGGAAAGATTGAGCCTGGCACTGAATCACTGGATTGAATACCTTTTGTTCGGCTTGGGGTTGTCCATGACCCTTGTGGTCGCCACACAGGTCTTCTTTCGGTACGTGCTGAACCAATCTCTCTTCTGGTCGGAGGAGCTGGCCCGCTTTCAGCTGGTCTGGCTGTCATTTCTGGGCGCCTCGGTGGCCTATCGGAGGCAGGTCCATCCCGGAATCGATGTGTTGGCTTCCAGAATGCCGGACTTTGTTCGCAAGCTATTCGCGGTCGTTGTTCACCTGGTCTCCCTGGCATTCTTCTCCGTTATGATTTTCTACGGGTACCGCTTCGCCCATTTCGTCAGGCTTCAGATATCACCGGCACTCTATTTGCCCAAATGGATCATCTTCAGCATTGTACCATTAAGCGGTCTTATTTTCATGATTCACGGCTTCACCTTTCTGCTGAACGAACTGAAGAGGGGAAGCCGTGATCATTGAAGTTCTTATTTTATCTCTCTTGGTTCTGTTCGCCATCAACACCCCCATCGCCATTGCCATAGGGGTGGCCTCCTTACTGGGAATCGCGGCCCAGGGCAGCTTCCCACTGATGATGGTTATCCAGAAGATGTTCGGCGGGATGGATTCATTCTTTCTGATGGCGGTCCCGCTGTTCATGTTTACCGGGGTCATCATGGAGGCAGGCGGGATCAGCGAGAGAATCATTGATCTTGCAAATTCTCTTGTCGGCTGGCTCCCCGGCGGATTGGCTGCGGTGACGATCGTGTCGGCCATGTTTTTTGCCGGTATTTCCGGTTCAGCCGCCGCCGATGCGGCTGCTGTTGGTGCAATCCTCATCCCGGCCATGAAGAATTCGGGGTACGAATCTGACTTCGCTGCGGCGGTTCAGGCGTCGGGAGGCTCCATAGGCGTGATCATTCCGCCTTCCATCCCAATGATTATCTTCGGTTTCCTGACCGGGGCCTCGATCGGGCAGCTTTTTGCGGGTGGTATTCTGCCGGGAATCTTGATCGGTATTTCACTCATCGTTGTTGCCACTTTTATCTCACGACGGAAAGGGTACGCCGCCACCACTGTCTTTTCACTAGGGGAAGCTTGGTATGCGTTTAAAAGGGCCCTGCTGGCCCTGGGTGCGCCCCTGATCATCCTGGGAGGCATCCTCTTCGGGATTTTCACGGCGACGGAATCGGCTGCCGTGGCGGTCGTCTACGCCCTGGTGGTGAGCATGCTGGTCTATCGAAAGATTGGAGTGAAAGACCTGTTCCCCCTTTTCAGGGACGCCGCGATTACGTCAGGGATCGTCATGTTTATTATTGCAACGGCATCCGTCTTCAGCTGGATTGCCGCAATCGAGGACATCCCCGCACGCCTGGCGGGTTCTTTGCTCAGCCTGACGAAAGATCCGGTGTATCTCCTGCTGCTTGTCAATGTGGTCCTGCTTATTGCGGGAACGTTTGTGGAAACGACCGCCTCTTTGATATTGCTCGTGCCCATGATCATTACCCTGCTGCCATCCCTCCACATTGACATGATCCAGCTGGGCGTCATCGTGGTAACAAACCTGGCCATCGGGATGCTGACACCGCCCATGGGTATCTGCCTGATTGTTTCCTGTTCCATTTCCGGCGACAGCCTGGGGGCCATCAGCCGTCGCATTGTGCCTTTCTTGCTGATCCTGATGGTCGATCTCCTGATCATCAGCTTTTATTCACCGCTTACGATGATATTGGCGAGAATGGTCGCCAAATAGCAGTGCCCATCCATAAATGGCTATTTTTCCCGATATCGTCCTTATGCTCAAAGACCGGGATCTTCGACTTGATCTCGAACAAACTATCTCATTTACGGATAGGCACTAAACAGAACACTGGGATTCATCAAAAACCTTATTGAATTCAGCAATACGGAAGATTATAAAGAGGAAAACGGACATGAAAATCGCTGTTGTGGGTGCAGGCGCCATGGGCAGTCTTTTTGGTGCACTGCTGGCCGAGGCTGGAAATGAAGTCTGGTTGAACGATGTGTGGGCGGAGCACGTGAATGCCATCAACCAAAACGGGCTGGAGATCGAGCGTGAGGGCAAGGTCCGCAAGGTCAAGGTTCATGCCGTCAGGGACGCCGGAAAAATCGGTGACGCCGAGCTGGTCATTGTTTTCGTAAAGTCGACCCAGACCGGGGAGGCGGCCCAAATCGCCGGGGACCTCGCGGGGATGGGCGGGATGGTCCTGACCCTTCAGAATGGCATGGGAAACGCCGACACCATCGCCGAAGTGGTTGAACCGGCCCGGGTGCTGGCAGGAACCACTTCCCACGGTGCCACCCTCCTCGGGCCCGGAAGCATCCGTCACGCGGGCACTGGTCCCACGACGATCGGTGTGTGGAACCGTACAAAAGAAGGGTTCGATCGTGCCGTGCGGTTCGCTCAACTTTTCAATGGCGCAGGGATTGCGTGCGAAGCCGTGGAAGACGCGCGCGTTCCCATCTGGAACAAATTGCTCATCAACGTGGGCATCAATGCCATCACGGCCCTGACCGCCATCAAGAACGGCGAGATTCTTGATCTGGAGGTAACCAGGAACCTGAGCCGCGCTGCTGTGGAAGAGGCCATGGTTGTGGCCCGAGGCCGGGGAATCAGTGTCACGGAGGACATGGTGGAGCATGTTCTGGCCGTTGCCAAGGCCACAGCCGCCAACCGTTCCTCTATGGGACAGGATGTGGACAATGGCCGTCAAACCGAGATCAGGGCCATCAACGGGTTCATCGTACGGGAGGGTCGGGATCTGGGCCTGAAGACACCGGTCAACTGGACCCTAACTGCCTTGATCGAGACCTTGGAGAAGCACTATTAGTAAGTACTCTGCCAACCTGAACATGAAAATGACCAAAGGAGCGTTGCGTGTCTGAAATCGGCCGTTACAACGGACTGACCGATGTGGAAGGTCTGAAGGTCGGGCACTACACCGATGAAGCAGCTGTATGTGGTTCAACGGTAATCATCTGCCCCGAGGGTGCCGTGGCCGGAGTCGATGTGCGGGGATCCGCGCCGGGGACCCGGGAGACCGACCTCCTGGAACCCGTGAACCTGGTGGAAAAGGTGCAGGCCGTGGTCCTCTCGGGCGGTTCCGTTTATGGCCTTTCCGTTGCCGACGGTGTGGTGAGATGGCTTGCGGAAAAGGGGTTGGGATTTCCCCTGGATGAGGGACACGTGGCACCGATTGTTCCAGC
>CAYUCJ010000283.1:0-4750 GCA_964443285.1 uncultured Desulfobacteraceae bacterium
AGAGTGTGTGGGGGATTGCTTCGAGCATCGATATCTACGAGTGCGATCCGGTCAAGATCCGTGATGCCGATATCATTCGAAAGTTTGTGGTCGAACTGTGCGATCTCATCCAGATGAGACGTTTTGGAGAAACCCAGGTGATTCACTTCGGGGAAGAGGAACGCGTGGCCGGCTACTCCATGGTCCAGTTGATCGAAACCTCGTTGATCTCCGCCCATTTTGCAAACCTGACCAACGCGGTGTACCTCGATGTTTTTAGCTGCAAGGCTTACGACCCCGAGACCGTGAGGAGGTTCGCCCAGGCTTACTTCGGCGGCGAGCGGAGCGTGCTGCACCTAACAGAGAGGGTATAGCCCATGAAGTTGCGCGTTTGCTCGGACCTGGAGGAAGGGGAGCAGCTCTGGCGAACTCTTTGGACCGAGCGGAGCCTTTTCGACCTCTGGAAAATCAGGATGTGCTTCCAGCAGACTTTCTGCCGCCTCGCTCATTTTATCGTCGCCGAGTCGCACCTCCGACCCATCGGGATGATGGCCCTGAGCTGGATTGAGGAAGAAAACTGCTTTGGCTGCTTCCCGGGAGAAACATGGAAGGGCCGGACCTGGCTGGAACAGAATCTCATACCGGCTAAGAGATCTTCTATCCGCCGGGCCCTGTGGGACGCCGCTCCTGAAAACACGGAAGTACGGTATCTTCACCCGGAAGCAGCCAGCGCGTTCCCCGGAGTTATCCTGGACGAAGAGGGCTTCTTCTTCTACCCTCAGGACCACGATTATGATTTTAATTCCTATTGGGGGCGCTTTTCACACAAGTCCCGCAAACAAATCCGGCGTGAAATAGAAAAACTCGAAGCCATGGGGATTCGATACCATCTGGACCAACGGGACGATATTGCCTGGATGTTCGAGATGAGCATTGCGAAGCTGAAGGAGCATTCCTATTTTTACGACCCTCGTTTTTTCGCCGGGTTCGAGGCCATGATCTCTTTTCTGGCCCGAAAGCAATTGCTCCGGGTCACCACGATCCGAATCGGCGGAAGACGTGCAGCGGTGGATGTGGGAGCTGTGTTTCGTAACCGCTATACGGTCCTTGCGGGCGCCACTGATCCTGAATTCCTTGGGATAGCCAAGATGATCAATCTCTTTCATATGGAATGGGGCTGCAACCGGCGTTTTGAGCAGATCGATTTTCTATGCGGCGACTTCGGTTGGAAAAGACGCTTTCATCTCCAACCCCGCCCGCTCTACCGGATTAGCAGACCGGCGCATCCCGCTTTTCTCCCTATGTCCCAAGCTGGACAGGGGGTTGTATTTGCCGAAGTCTAACTCACGAACCCTGGTTGTCGGAACGACCCGTGATTACATCGACCGTATCCGGGACAGGATGCCGGGACGTGCCTTCTTCCTGACCGATTCCGGCACTGTTCCACCGGGGATTGTCCCTCTTCCACCGGACGAGGAACTGGTCCTTCCTCTCACGGATGAAGGTGCTGCCACGGCCGGACTCGTGTCGCTTCTTGACCGCGAGTCCATAACCCTGTGCGGTATGACCTGTTTTGATTGCGAATCGCTGCCCCTGGCAGCGGCCCTGGCAGATCAATGGGGTCTTCCCTTCCCCTCAAGAGTGACCGTTTTTAACTGCCGAGACAAGTACATTTCCAAGAAGATCTGGCAGGATCACGGCACTTACAGTCCCAGAGTCCGCCAGGTGCTCGGGCTGGAAGACATCCACACCTTCATGCGGGAGACAGGAGCGCCCATCATTCTGAAACCGCGGACGGGAAGCGGCAGTGCACTGACCTTCAGGTGCAACTCCGTCGATGCGGCAGTCGAACACTACGCCGATATTTTGAAAGGGTTGAAGGACCGTGCCACCGACCGTCTGTTCCAAACCATTGGGCCGGACAGACTGCCTGGCGTCATCTGTGAAGAATGGATTGGCGGCGACGAGTTCAGCTGCGACGCGTATGTCAACGGAAAGGACGTGCGAATCCTTCGAACGGCCAGGAAACACTTCTCGGCCGGGCTGCCCGTCGGTACCACTCTTGGCTACGAAATCCCCGCGGGACTGCCTGATGGAATCCCTGAAGCCGCCTTCAGAGAACAACTTGGACAAGCCGCCAAGACACTGGGCCTGGAGCGGGGTCTCTGCATGGTCGATTTCATACACTGTAACGGACGGTGCTATTTGCTGGAGCTGACCCCCCGGCTGGGCGGAGATTGTCTCCCCTGGTTGATAAAGGAAAGCTGTGGCGTAGACATGCTGGAGCTTGCACTGGATTTCGCCGAAGGGCTATCCCCTGCGATGCCGCCTCTGGAGCAATGGGAACACCTGGTCGGTGTTCGATTCCATGCGGACCGGCCGGGCCGTCTCGAGGCCATAAGACCGCGTTTTCGCGAATATGGTGCAAACGTTCGATCGCAACTCTGGATCCGTCATCCCGGCGACAGGATCGATCTGCCTCCCAAAGACTACGACACGTGGCTCCTGGGACACCTCATTTTTTCACCAAGTGCCGACTCGGATATCCCTCAACAGATCCGCGATCTGCTCCGAACCGTCGAGGTGGACATCTCCTGAACCGCAGAATGAGCTTTTTAATGGAATCCCTCACGAGACTCGCAAAGCGCGCCCGCCTGTACCCTTCAAGAATGGATGAAAGGCACCTCCAAGACTTCATCACATCCTGTCTCAGGCATCGGGATGGGCTCCACCGGCTTGCCGTGAAATACGGTTCCCCACTTTATGCACTGGACGAGCAACACCTAAGGGCACAAGCCGGAAAATTTAGAGGGGCTTTCGAGGAACGGTTGCGCCGTGCCGGTATCTTTTTCGCCATGAAGAGCAATAACATGCCCGAGATCACCCACATCATGGTAGACGAGGGGCTGGGGTTGGACGTCTCGAGCGGCGTGGAACTGGCCCAGGCCTGCGAGGCGGGCGCAAAAGAAATCCTCTTCAGTGGGCCGGGAAAGACTGACGCGGAATTGGCCACAGCCATAGGTGAAGCGGAGCGGGTGACCGTTCTCATGGACAGCTTCGGGGAATTGCGACGGCTGGATCGATTGACCCGGCTGCATCGGCGCACGGTTCGAGCAGGGGTGCGGTTGAATACCGACCCGCGCGGTCTATGGCGGAAGTTCGGCATACCGATCTCATCCATCCCGCGGTTTCTTCAGGAAGCCCTCGACGCACCCTTTGTCCAGCTTGAGGGGCTGCAATTCCACACCAGTTGGAACCTGTCACCGTCCGCACAAACCGCTTTCATCTCCAGGCTTGGAAAGACGCTACGGGACCTGCCGGAAAATCTGCTGGAACGAATCGCCTTCCTGGATATTGGTGGCGGATTCTGGCCCGAATCGGGTGAATGGCTGCGCGCCGCTGGAACGCCTTTCGGCCAAATCATGAAGCTCCTCTTTCCGCGCCACCCGGATGTCTCATCGCGATTTTGTCTTCCCAGCCGCTCCATCGATGTCTTCGCTCAAGAGATCGCCGCTTCTCTCAAGACGGCCCTGCCGACAACCATGGATTGCCGTATCTGCCTCGAGCCGGGACGTTGGCTGTGCCACGAAGCCGTTCACCTCCTCATAACCGTGGTGGATGTCAAGGCAGATGATCTGGTGATCACGGATGGAGGCACCAATGCCGTCGGATGGGAGCGTTTCGAACAGGACTACTTTCCCGTCATCAACCTGACCCACCCGGGCGTTGAGGAACATCCCTGTGCTGTTCTGGGTTCGCTGTGCACCCCCCACGATGTGTGGGGCTATTCCTACCACGGGACAACCATCCGCACCGGTGATCTGCTTCTCATCCCGGTCCAGGGGGCCTACACCTACAGCCTGAGGCAGAATTTCATCAAGCCCTTGCCGAAAGTGGCCGTCATGGAGGATGAGATGAACCTGACCTGGAAGAAGCCTGCATAAAAATAGAGAACGCTTGCCCTCCTGAAGAAATCATGAGATATTTCTACCGGGAAAATACCACTCGCCGTGACAATGACTGCGAAAAGGAGAAATATCAACCATGAAAAGCTACCGAAAGGAACTCTGGTTCAACATCCCTTCACGCAGGGCCTTCGTGAACATCACCCCCCAGGTGGAAGAGGCTCTCCGTGAGAGCGGGGTTGCAGAAGGTCTCGTTCTGGTCAATGCCATGCATATCACGGCGTCCGTTTTCATCAACGACGATGAATCCGGGCTCCACCGAGACTACGAGGCCTGGCTGGAAAAGCTCGCTCCCCACGCCCCGGTCTCCCGGTACAAACACAATGTTGGTGAAGACAACGCCGATGCCCACATGAAGCGCCAGATTATGGGCCGTGAAGTGATCGTGGCCGTCACCGAAAGCAAGTTGGATTTCGGCACATGGGAGCAGATCTTTTACGGCGAGTTCGACGGTCGGCGAAAAAAGCGGGTTCTTGTCAAGATTATAGGAGACTAAGAGAGGGTACAAAGGTCCAACCCGTCCTCCGTAGCAGGCTACTGCGGAGGGTGGACTAAATTTGCAGAAGAATCTCGAAGAGCAAGACAAATGACAGAGAAGCAAGAAAAAAAAGACCCCTGGATCAAGAACGTGGTTCCGGAAATGGCGCCCCCAAGCCTCAACGACAATACGGCGGACATGGACCGTCTGGTGAAAGCCATCGGCAAAGTCCTGCCGGGCAGCCGGATCGTCATGGACTATCCCATGATCAGAGATATGGCCTCCACCTTGAGAAGGTGCGCCTACCGTGTGGAAGCGGTTCTTTTCG
>CAYUCJ010000284.1:0-3327 GCA_964443285.1 uncultured Desulfobacteraceae bacterium
GTATCCGCTATGGTGGGGAAACCCCAGTTGATGGCGCCTGCGGCATTGGCGGCCCATTCCGCATTGACATCGCCCAGGGCGTTGACGAATGCGAAGATACGGTCCTTCTGGTATTTCAGCTGTTTCTTGAAGTCCCCGGGCTGGATGCCGCCGAAAGACATGCCCGCCCTGTTTGCAAACCCGAGGGCGAAAACGGCCGCAGAAATATCCGGCCCGAAGGAGACCAGCCTCGTGTTCCATCCGATCTGCACGTCCGCCTGGAGCAACTGCTCCGTGAAGGTGGTGCCGCTCTGGTTCGCGGCCATGAATACATACAGGTTCTTCTGCTGGTATTCTTCGGCGATCTCTTTGGCCACCTCAGGACTGGACGCGGCACCCACGATAGCCGCAAAGCCGGGAGCCGTGCCGTCGACAAATTCCACCCCACGTTTTCTCATGATGGCGTCGTCTGCCGCGCCCAGCCAGAGCTTGCCGTTATCCACATCCGGGTCTTCTATTTCCGGCTGGTAAAAGTCGGGATCATCCACATACCGGATAGCCTCCACGATCTCTTCGGCAAACAGTGCCGCCATCCCTGCATCCAACAAAGGCCCGAGATAGGGCAGATGGTAGTCTTTCTTGATATGGGGAGGCAGGAGGTTGCGGGCGAATTCCATGACCTGCTTGGCGGAATCCAGATCCGTCACCTTGATGCCGGTGAGAGAATAGATGATCGGCAGATAGTAGGCGGTATTGGGAAATTCCAGTTTCTGGGCTCCCCCGTGGGTCTGAAGGGCCCTCTTGTAGATCCCCTCAGCCTTGGAAACGATGTTGTACGCACCCTGAATGGCTGCAAATGCTACGAGTTTTGACATCTCTCTTTTCCTCCCTTCTTAAGAGGCGTTGTATTTGGTTTTGGACCCTTATGCGGCTTCCATGTCACGGCGTGCCGCCATATCGAAGAGCACTCTATCCCTGGCCTTGTCTATGCCGAGCGCCTTCCGCTTTTTATCGATATGGGCGATCATCTTGCGGGCATGCTCAATGGGATCGTCTTCCACATCCCACATGCCTCCGTAGATCCCTTCCAGTTTGTCGAAAAGATAGTCCTGGAATACGGGAGAGCCCGTGACCGGAAGGGACCCGCCAAATATGGTATAGACACCGGACGCCACAAAATAGTGCCCGATACTGATGGCCTTTTCACTCATCCACTCGGGTGCCGAACCGGCGGCGGGAAGGTCACTGATGTCATTCCCGAGGCCCCCGGCCTTGACCACCTCGGTGGCGGCCATGAGGATGCGGCTGTTGTCCACACAGGATCCCATGTGAAGAACAGGTGGAATCCCTACTGTCTCGCAGACCTCGGCAAGCCCAGGACCACAGTAGACCCTTGCCGATTCAGGTGTCAGAAGACCCGCCTTGGCTGCTGCTATGGCGCTGCACCCGGTGGTCAAAACGATCACATCGTGCTTGATGAGTTCCTTGATGATGGTGATGTGATCTTCATCGTGTTTGCTTCTTGCATTGTTGCATCCCACCACACCACCGATGCCACGAATGCGTCCGTTGATGATGTTGTCATTGAGTGGTGCATAGGAACCGCGGAAGGTGCCGCCCAGGTGATAGTTGATGGCCTCGTAACTGAAGCCGGCGATCAACTCGGAGGCGTTATCCGGAATCATGACCTCTCTTCCACGGTTGGTGAAATTCTCGATACCCATCCTGACGATCTTTTTGGCATCATCGAAGGCCGTGTGCTCGTCGAATTCAATGTGCACCGTCTCACCCGAAGCGATCTTGGCCCTTGGATTGGTGGTGATGATCTTAGTGTGGAAGCATTTGGCCACGTTCGCGACGTTTTCCATAATACACTGGACGTCCACAACCATGGCATCCACCGCACCGGTGACGATGGCCAGCTCCTGCTGCAGGTAATTTCCCGCCAGAGGCACACCGTGCCTCATGAGGATCTCGTTCGCCGTACAACAGATACCCGCCAGCTGTATTCCGGTGGCGCCCTTTTGTCTGGCCAGTTCCACCATCTCCGGAAGCTGGGCCGCTTCCACGATCATTTCGCTGAGAAGGGGTTCGTGCCCATGAATAATGATGTTGACATGGTCTTCCTTTAGCACGCCCAGGTTGGCGGAACTCCTGACCGGGTAGGGGCAACCGAACAGGACATCCTGGAGATCCGTGGCGATCATGGACCCGCCCCAACCGTCACCGAGAGCGGCCCTGGTGCATTGTTCCGTTAGGTTCTCATAGTCCTGGTCCACCCCCATATGGGTCCGGTGCATGATTTCAACCGTTTCCCGGTCTATACCCCTGGGTATCACTCCCAACTGCTTCCACAGTTGATATCTGGGTTCGGGGGCCCTCTTGACCGTGCACACCTGGCCTTCCTGCTGTCCCCATTGGGCCAGCGCTTTTTCCCCGACTTCCACCGCGATCTCGTCTATGTCACGGTCAAGAACGGCACCGTCTTCCCCTTTTACGGTGATGTCCACTCCAAAGTCAGGGGCGATTTCCAGGAGTTTCCTGGTATCCTTTATCTTGTAATCTTCAGTCTCTTTTCTGGCCGCCGCCAGAAAGGTTTCCGCCACGCCTCTTCCGTGATCGGAATGGGCCGCGGCACCCGCTGCAACCATCCTGGCAAAATTCCGCGAGGCAATGGTCTCAGCAGTGGCACCGCAAAGTCCTTTCCGGGTATCCTCCCCTTCGATCCCGCCTTTGGGAAGCGGCAATCTGCAGGGACCCTGTGCGCAATTCTTGCAGCAGGTGCCCTGTGCCCCTATATTGCACGCCTTCATGGTCTGGGCCCTGTCGAATATGGTCTCCACCTCCAGCTCCCTCGAGCGCTCTATCATCTTCTGGGTAGCCGGATCGATGGACAGATCCCACGGTTTGGGCGCAGGTTTTTCTTTTTGCTTAGCCACAATGACCTTCTTGACTTCTTCTGTTGCCATTATCGAGGTTCCTCCTCTTACCTGTTTCAGGTTCACACCGTCTGTCAGGAATGCTTGTGAATGCGCTTTAAATTGAGTGACAGCCTTTCCACGAGCGTCAGCTGCTCTGCGGCAGCGGTCCTGGTGGCGGTTTCGCCTTCTTTGATTTTTCTATCGGCCTCCGCCTTGGCCCTCTCCTGAGCGCGTTTCTGTCTGAGCGCCAGAAGTTCTTCTTTTTCCTTTGTCTTTGCATCTGCTTTGGCCTTGGCCTCCGCCTCCGCCTTGGCCCTGGCGTCTGCCTCTGCTTTGGCCTTGGCCTCCGCCTCCGCCTTGGCCCTGGCGTCTGCCTCTGCTTTGGCCTTGGCCTCCGCCTCTGCCTTGGCCCTGGCAACTGCCTCTG
>CAYUCJ010000284.1:3427-4708 GCA_964443285.1 uncultured Desulfobacteraceae bacterium
GCCTCTGCTTTGGCCTTGGCCTCCGCCTCTGCCTTGGCCCTGGCAACTGCCTCTGCCTTAGCCCTGGCTTCCCTTTCCACCTCGGACCCAGCTTCTGTTTCTGTCTCCGCCTTGGGCCTCAGTTCCACAACCTTCTCTGCTCTCGGAGGAACTTTTTCCACCTTCTTTGCCGCTTCGGCGGGTTTTTCCTCTTTCTCGACCTTGGATTTTGGAGCCTCCTTTTTGGGCTTTTCCTTTGGGGCCTCTTCGGCATGGAAGTCCAAGTGGGGTTCTGGTGACAGGGCCAGGAGATCGGCTTCTTCCAGGTCCAGTTTCTTTGATATACCGGCCACATCCTCCGCGCTGCCGCCCTGGGTCATCAGGTCAATAAAGGAACGCACCAGCCTGGCGCTTTCCGGATGCCTGAGAATGGTCACGTCACTCCCGCTCAGGAGATAGGTGACTGCGGCAACCGCTTCCATGAGTATCCCGCGTCTTTCCGGGTCTCCGAGGGTAGGGGCATCATCAATGGCCTCCCCTGCCTCTTTGCTCTTCCATATCTCGTTCCCGATATTTGATATCATCGGGATCTGGAGTTTTTCATCTTCCTGGGTGAGAGCGGCCATCCTGATCCGCTCCATCACCGAATAGGAGTATTCCAGGCCGTAACCCAGCCCACCGGTTGTGGGATCGATGATAATCTTGTTCTGCGCCACACCAAGATTGCCCAAGAGGATGTTCAATTGCTTGGCCAGGTTCACATCGATGGGTGTAGATGCCACAATGGTGTGTTTGTAGCCGAGTGCTGAAGCCCCTATTCCCTTGTGGTTTCCTTCTTCAACAGGTCCGAGGACCAGATTTTTTCCATCACAGACTTCGGAGATCTTTTTCAGAACTTCCTCGTCTTTCTGGTTATTGGCGGTCCCCCACACAACGAGGGGTACATCTATGGCGTCAGCCACCTTTTTCGCCACCGCCGCGGCCTCTTCCGGACCCCTGTCCGACCCATTGGGATCCGTGCTTTTCAGCTGCAGAACGATCAGGTCCGCACCATATTCCTCAACGCATTTCTTCGCCCATGCGTCGGGCACTCCAATGCAATCCTTGAAGGGTTCCACCACCGCCGCCGGCCACTCATCGGAAGGGTCGTAATCCCAGATCTCCATGGCTATTTTTGGAGCGTTCGGCATATTTCCCTCGAAAAGATGAAAAGGGAATGAATTCTCGCCGCCCAGCGTGACAGCGCTGTTCCCCGTACCTATTGTCGTTTCCCCTATTTTTCCGGAATAGGGCTGTTTGGGA
>CAYUCJ010000285.1:0-3203 GCA_964443285.1 uncultured Desulfobacteraceae bacterium
AATTGATGAAAGGCATTGACCGGCTTCTCGATCAACAGAAGCACCTCAAAAAACTTGAAAAGCAATTGCTGGTCTACGAGGCCGCCGAAAGGACCGCCCATGCCCGGAAAATCGGCGGGTCGATTTTCGAGCACGACCTTTTCATTGATCGGGACGTCAAATCCGTCCAGGCCCTGTGCAGGCAGATGACGGGGAATGATAGAACGGTCTGCCTTTTCGGGATAGAAAGCGATCGGGCAACGATTGTCCTCGGCCAGTCTGAAAACGGTCCTTTAGACCTCGGATCACTCACGTCGACCGCTTCCGAACTGCTCAAAGGAAAAGGGGGCGGCAACCAGCACCAGATCCAGGTGAGCGGACCGGAAACCGGGAGACTCAACTCCGCTTTGGGAGCATTGATCGTTCAGGTGGTACACGAGCTGGAGAAGGCCTAGCAGAGGGGATTTATCCCGGCCAAGCTTTTCACTGAGGTCCGTGCCGGGGCCCTATTTTCCGAACCGATCGATGACCGTTACCCCTTCGTGATTAAAACGATCCATGGTCATGAGTTCCTGTATCCCCTCTTCCAGATCGACCGTCCTGGTGATCAGTTTTTCCGGATGCAGTTTTCCGGACTGGATCATTTCAAGCAGCTCCCCGTACCGGTAGGCCTGCATGCCGTGGCTCCCCATGATTTCCAGCTCATTGGCCACCACTTTGTCCATGGGCAGGGGGGAACGTGCATATTCCGCCACCATCAGCCCCACCTGGATATGTTTCCCGCGTTTTCTCAGGCTGGATACGGAGTCGAAGCAGGTCTTGGCGCTGCCGAGGGCGTCTATGGACACATGGGCCCCTCCACCGGTCATCTCCACCACTGCACCTGGAGCATTCTCGACCTTTTCGGCGTTGACCGTTGCGGCAGCGCCCACGAATCGGGCTAAATCCAGTTTTTCTTCCCTGATGTCCACGGCCACGACATTGGCCCCAAGTGCCGTCGCGATCATGATCGCCGAAAGGCCCACGCCTCCGCACCCGTAAACAGCCACCCACTGCCCTCCGGACACCCTCCCCTGGGCCACCACCGCCCGGAATGAGGTTGCAAACCGGCATCCCAGGCTTGCAGCGGTGACATAGTCCAGGTCGTCGGGCAGCCGAACCAGGTTGATGTCCGCGTAATCAACGGCCACATATTCTGCAAAGGAACCCCAGTGGGTGAATCCCGGCTGGAACTGGTTATCACAGACCTGGTGGTTTCCCGAGGCGCACTGGGGGCAGGTGCCGCAGCCGCACACGAACGGCAGAGTCACCCTGTCGCCCTTCTGCCACCGGGTAACGTCCTTTCCCATCCCCACAACGACACCGGCCAGTTCATGTCCGGGAACGTGGGGAAGGGTAATGTCGGGGTCATGCCCCATCCACCCGTGCCAGTCGCTCAGACAGATGCCGTTTGCCTCGACCTTGATAACCGCACCGCCCCTCTCCGGGACCGGATCCGGCAGATTGCGAATGACCGGCGGTCCTGCGAATTCTTCGTAGATGGCTGCTCTCATATTATCCCTTCACCTGTTGTTCCAAAACCGTAATGATGCGAAAAAGGGTCTGGTTGACCGGAGTGGGAATACCCAGCTCCTTGCCCAGTTCCACCACCTTTCCGCCGAAAATCTCAATCTCCGTCTTTCGCCCGGCCTCGATATCCTGCAGCATGGAGGTCTTCCCGACGGGAGAAAGGGTGTTGAGAAAGGTGTACCAGTCTTCAATATCCTTTTCCACGAGGTTCACTCCCGAAGCCTCTGCCAGTCCAATCACCTCCAGCATCAGGGATTCCATCAGTGCCCGGGCATCCGGGGAGGACCGGAAGGCCCCATAGGGAGCGCGCATCACCGCGGAAGCCTGGTTCATTCCCACATTGATCATGAACTTCCACCAGATCATGCGCATCATGTCCGGAGGGGTTTCGTAAGGAATCCCCGCACGTTCAAAGGCCTCCTGCACGCGTCGGACCTTCGGGCTGATCTCAGTGTTGACCGGCTCTCCAAAATAGTGTTTTCCGGGCTTGGTATAGGTCAACCGGTTCCCCTCACGCAGGGCGTCTATGCCGACGGAAATCGTATAGAGCACCCTCTCCATACCATAGAAAGAGCCGATGTATTCCTCGCTGTCGAGACCGTTCATGACGGAAAGGATGGTCGTTCGCGGGCCCACCAGGTTTTTCAGGTCGGGGACCGCTTCAGGGAGGTGATGGTGCTTCAGGGCCACGATAATGAGTTCGGCCGGGTCAACGGCCTCATCGGGGTGGATGACCGGGATGGCATAGTGCTTTTCGTTGACCACGAGGCCGTCCCTCTTGAGCCGGTCATACCGCTGACCCCGGGCGACGACTGCCGTCGCATCCTTATCCACATCAAAAAACCTGGCAGCGAAAAAAGCGCCCATGGCTCCAGCGCCGAGAATGACCACTTTGTTTGTCTTATTCATCAGATACTCCCTGGATTTGTGTGAAGGATTGGTGCTCCATGCGGCACTTTACAACCCTTTGTGCCCGAGTTTCAACTCAAAAGCGTCAAAATTACGTGGCACCAGGAATGCAACACGCGCACGACTGCCCCAAAAACCATCATTATGGCCGCTATCCCACTTGTTGTCTGCAAACAGTCATGCCACCGAAGGGAGGGGCTGCTCAATGCAACCCAGTGATCGGAAACATAAGGGACTTGCTCAGGGCCACAGCAATCTTTTTCCAGGCACGAAGGATTTATCACTCTAGCGTTGACCGGAGTTGCTCAGCAAGGCGTCCGGTTGGACCTTATCCAGTTCCTTTGCACCCCTGAATGTTCAGTGGAGAGCGCTGCAAGCGCGCCGGCAGCCCGGCTGACCTTGGAGCGCCACTGCACAGCAAAGATGCGTTTTCGTGCCTTGTAAAAAGATCCCCGCGTCCCTTGCCGTTGCCTCTTTGTTGCTTTTCTACCAACCGCTGCGTCGCTGAAGGGAGGAGCTGTGGGTTCGTTTCCGAAAGGGAATATCAGGGACGCCGGAGTCTCTCAGGAGCAACGATCGGATTAATGGTGCTCCACACAGGCGCATCGGACCTTGTTCGATTGGACTGATGGAGGAAGTAACTGAGCGTTGGAACCCGCGCAGAATATTTGCACCGTGAATGGAATTGGCAATAGGGGGCTAGGTGCTATGAAGGTAGCGTTCCATGACCTTATGCCTTAAGCCTT
>CAYUCJ010000285.1:3303-4688 GCA_964443285.1 uncultured Desulfobacteraceae bacterium
GCCTTAAGCCTTCTGCATATTCTCGCCGGAAAGGAATGCACTGGCCCTCCCGCTATACTTCTATGATCCTCAAGATGGTGTACCAAGGAACGGGTTGGCAACCCTGAACGGTGAACGCTGAACCGTGACCGTCTTTGTTTTCCTGTTGACGTCATTTCGAAAATCGATTATCGATCGACTATGGAACTCCGTTGGATTGATGCCGGCCAGGAAGATTTGGGTGGCATGGTCATAAAGCCTTTTGATAGAGACGGGAGATGAAAGATGTATGATGACCTGAAAGGCAAGACAGCCCTCGTGACCGGGGCAGGCAAGCGGTCCGGCATCGGATATGCCATTGCCGGGAAACTGGCTGCCGGCGGCGCCGACGTGGTTATTGCGGATCTCGGGACTGCAGAAAACGCGGACCACGCTGTAAAGACCGGGACATTGGACGAAATGACCGACATCGCAGGGGAACTGAGGGAGACCTATTCGGTGGCGGCCATGGCGGTGAGCGTCGATGTGACGGATCATGGAACCATCATAAAAATGGTCGAAGACATCAGGAAGCAGTTCGATCACATGGACATCCTGTGCAACAACGCCGGGGCCTCATTCGGAGTTCCGAGTCCTTTTGTCGCCTACGACGAGGAGGCCTGGCTCAGGACCATCGACGTGAACCTCCACAGTGTCTTCCGTGTATCCAGGGCACTGATTCCCATGATGATGGGGAGAAAAGCCAGTATAGTCAACACGGCTTCGCGGGCCGGCAAAGTCCCGCCCCTTTTCAACGGGGCCTATGCCGTGGCCAAGGCAGGGGTCATCATGCTCACCAAAGTGATGGCCAAGGAGCTTGCCGGGTCGGGAATCCGGGTCAACGCCATTTGCCCGGGCCAGATTCAAACCGACTTAGAGACCTGGCGCTTCGGCCTGGAGGCCCGCTTTTTCAACACCACTGTGGAGGAAAGGGAAAAGGAGATGTGCAAGACCATCCCCCTGGGACGCATCGGGAATCCAGAGGAGGTGGCAAACCTGGTCGCGTTTCTTGCGTCTGAGGCCTCCTCATACTGCACGGGCCAGGCCTTCAATGTGACCGGCGGGCAGTTGATGGAATTATAAGGGCCCCGGGGTTCTCATCCATAAACTACAAAGGAGATTTTCATGACTGAAAAAATCAGCGGCGGACAACTGGTGGCGGAATCGCTCGTGGAAAGGGGCGTGGAAACGATTTTCACCCTCAGCGGCGGTCACATTACGCCCATTTACCAGTACCTGGAAGATTTACCCATTAGATTGTTCGACACACGCCATGAGCAGGCCGCCGTTTTTATGGCCGAGGCGTGGGGCAAGATGACCCGGAAGGCGGGCGTTGCCATGGTCACGGCCGGTCCCGGGTTTACCAA
>CAYUCJ010000286.1:0-4666 GCA_964443285.1 uncultured Desulfobacteraceae bacterium
TGGGATCTGACCCGACGGCGATACGAACAGGTCGCGGAACTGGTGCCCCTTTTCAAACCCAGGAGTGTGGTCTGTCACGCGGGATTTGATGCAAGACGTTATGGCTTTCTCGGCGAAGCGTGGTATCAAAAGAGCCTGCAAATGTGGTCGTGGCTCTCACGCCGCCTATTTGATGATGGGACCAGGCTGATGCTGGAAAACGTGTTTGAAGAAGACCCTGAAGATTTGAAGCATCTGTTTGAAAATCTGGACCCCGAGAAGGCGGGATTTTGTCTGGACGTGGGGCATTGTTCAGCCTTCGGATCAGCCCCTGTTGAAAGCTGGATTCGTTGCCTGGGGCCTTATATCGAACAACTCCACCTGCACGATAATCATGGGCAAAAAGACGATCATCTCTGTCTGGGGAGAGGCCGGATTGATTTTGAGGGGGTCTTTTCTCTGCTTTTGAAGACATTGAAAAAACAACCCATTGTGACTCTGGAGCCCCACAGGGAGGAGGACGTGTGGCCCGCTTTCGCCTACCTCTCGGAAGTGTGGCCTTGGTAGAACCCTCAATCTCCGTGATTGAGCTGACAGGATCCGGTCTTTAACATTGAATTCTTGAGGGCGTTTCTATAAGGTTATATCGAACCTGTGGCAGTTCTCTTGTCGAAAGATGCCGGTACTTAAGGAGCAGGCTTGAATGAACGAGATCATGAACCACCCTTTTGGCAGGTCGGTCTCAGCGACGGACAAATGCAAGAAACTCAGGGAAGTGGTCCATCCGGAAGATACTCTGGCCATTCTCATCGAGGCGGATCCGGATGCCATGTCCAGTGCCATGGCATTGAAGCGCTTTTTCTGGAGAAAGGTCCAGCGCGCCGAGATTTTCCGTATTAACGCCATCCAGCGCGCGGACAATCTTGCCATGATCAAACTTCTCAGGATAGATCAAAGACCTTTCTCACGGCGTCGCCTCAAGCCATTCGACAGGTTGGCGGTCATAGATTCCCAGCCCAGCCACCATGAGGCTTTTTCGGATTTGTCTTTTGATATCATCATTGATCATCATCCTGTGGACCCTGCTTCCAAGGCAACTTTCATGGACATAAAGGAAGAATACGGGGCCAGTGCAACCATGATGACTGAATATCTCAAGGCCGCCGGTATCAAACCTTCGCCGAAACTCGCCACGGCCCTTTTCTACGGAATAAAAACGGATACGGACAACTTCGCGAGGAAATCCCTCCCGAACGATGTCAATGCCTTCAGATATCTCTACCATTTCTCAAATCTGAACATCATCAAGAAGATCGAAGCTTCCGAGATCACGCGCCAGGCCCTGGTTTTTTTCGGGAGTGCCATTGAAAAAGTCACGTTTGTCGGTGACAAGGCCTTTATCTACATGGGCCATGTTGCCAATCCGGATATCCTCGTGCTCATTGCGGATTTCTTTATGAAGCTGGCTGAGACAGCCTGGAGTATTGTATCGGGGATCTATGAAGGGAAGCTGGTGGTGATTTTGCGAAACGCGGGTTTCAGGGGCAATGCGGGAAAGATCGCCCAGCGGCTTTTTGGCGTGTGGGGAGGATCGGCCGGCGGGCATTCAGGGGCTGCGAGAGCGGAAATCCCCCTTGATGAAATCCCCGGGGCTGAGAATGGGAAGGCTGACATGGAAAGCCTTTTGTTGAAACAGGTCAGGAAATGGCGTTAGGAGAAAAATTTTGAGCAATCACAGGACGATCCAGATCAGCGAAAAACTGGTCGAAGATGTCCATATTTTGGTTCAGGAGAAAGACCGAAAGGCCCTGCTCAAAATTATGGATGACATGCGGCCCGCTGACGTGGCGGACCTCGTTGAACACCTGGATGACGATGCACGGCTTTTCGTCTTCGAGCTGTTTGAGCCGGAAGATGCGGGAGACATCCTGGTGGAGATGGAGTCCCCACTCCAGGGTCGTATCCTTGAGGATCTGGACAATGAGGCCATCTCGGAAATTGTGGAGGAAATGGATTCCGATGACGCGGCTGACCTGGTGGGGGATCTTCCGGCTGATCGGGCGAAGGAGATCATCAAGAACCTGAAGGAAGATGTCTCCCAAGACCTGGAAAAACTGCTCCCTTACCCCGATGATACGGCCGGCGGGATCATGGGTCTTGAATTCGTGGCCGTAAATACTGAAGCCACGGTCAGCGACGCCGTGGCAATGATCCGGGAAAAGAGGGAAGAGGTGGGAAGCCTCTATCACATCTGGGTGGTGGATGACTTTGAGCGGCTTGCGGGTGTCATCTCTCTGAAAGATCTGCTCTTCGAACCGCCTGAACGAAAGATCAAGGAGATCATGAATCCGGAAGTGATCTCCGTGACGGCTCACACGGACCAGGAAGAGGTAGTGAACCTGGTCAAGAAATACGACCTGGTCAACATTCCGGTTGTTGACGACCTGCATCGTCTGGTGGGGCGTGTGACCCATGACGATATCATCGATGTCATTGAAGACGAGGCGGATGAAGATATTTCCCTTATGGCAGGGGTTATTCGCCAGGAAATTACCGAGGATTCACCGCTGAAAATTTCAAGAGCGCGACTTCCCTGGCTCATTGTGGGCCTTCTGGGCGAGATCGTCTCCGCGCTGGTGATCAGCCGGTTTGAAGGGTCCCTGGAAAAGATCATTGCCCTTTCCTTTTTCTTTCCGGTGATCATGGCCATGGGAGGCAGCACGGGCAACCAGGCAGCCACCGTAGTGGTCAGGGGTCTGGCTACGGGCGATATCAGCCTCCTGAAAATCGGTAAACGGTTGCTCGTTGAGATGAAGGTGGCCGTATTCAACGGCGTAATATGCGGTATCATACTGGGTTTGATCGTGGGATACTGGGTATCTGATTTTCGAATGGGGTCCGTAGTGGGCGTGGCCCTGGTAGTGATTATCCTTAACGCCAGTTTCCTAGGCGCCTCGGTGCCTATTGCCCTGAAAAAGCTAAATTTTGATCCGGCCCTGGGCACGGTACCCTTTGTGGCCACTTCCAATGACATCATGGGCCTTCTCATTTATCTGCTGTTCATCACCTCTTATCTGAGAATAACAGGCTGAGCGACCCTGCCATGAAGGTGGCGGCAGTGAGGGCCCTTGCGGAATTGGCCAGAGAGGATGTGCCGGATAGGGTCCTCAGCCAAGATACTTCCTCCAACTGTCCAATCGATCATGGTCCGATGCGTCCGTCAGGAGCATCATCAACCGGATCATCTCTTGTAAGAAACTCTGGCTTTCCCGATATTCCCTTTCGGAAACCAACCCACCGCCCTCCCTCCTGCTGCATGGAAGCCTGCAGAAGATAAATGGTGCCGAATTCATCGATAGCCATTGCTCCAATACAGACGGAGCCTGAAAGAAACTCTCCGAAGAGTCCTGATCATTCGCTATAAAGATATAAAGAAAACAATAAAAATATATAAAATGAAAAATAGAAATATCATAATCTTTTTTTATTGACATCTTTATATCTTTATGCTATTGGCCGTTTCATGGAGAAAAAGGTCTTTTCAACTCAGGTCAAAAACAACCTTCTTAAAGAGTTTAAGAAGCTTGCTATCGATCTGGAACGTCCCATAAACGACATCCTGGAGGAGGCCATGCGCGAACTCCTGAAGAAATACGGAAAAAAGTGGCGCCTGCAATAAGCCACCCTCATTCTTTTTTCACACTGACTGCATGGGACCGGAACATGGCATCCAAGGAAGAAAGAGACCAATTTCCAAACCTTCCATTAACCTCTAAGAGCGGGGGATGAGAAATGGCATCGGATCTTTTCAATGGGGACAGAGATCTGGCATCGGGAAACAATCAATATATCCTGGCGGACATCGCCTTCTACCTTTCCGCCGCCCGTTCCGTCTTTGCCGGTTCCTTCACATACCAGAGGGAATTCCAGGGTGACGCAATTGGTGAAAACCGGCTGGATGGCCTGCGCGAGAAGGCGCTTGAGAGGATAGACAAGCTCCTGCTGGAAGAGTTGATTACTTATCTTCGTGAAGACCCGGCGATGAAATCCTTTTCAGGTTCAAAAGATCAATTGAAAGACGTAGCGGAGAGGCTCCTCAAAACGGAGATCATGGAAGAAAAGCAGGAGGAACGGAACTACTACCTGAAGGCAAGAATGGTGGGAGATCTTGAATCGTTCAAGGGTGCTTCTGATGTGCTGGAAGAATTGGAAAACAAGGTAAAGGCTCTTGAAAACGCGGAGCATAGAGCCGCAGAGGTTATTGAAGAAATAGAGAATCTGAAAAAGGAAATAGAGGTTGCCAAAGTGAGAATAAGCCTCTCCGAAGAAGAACCGGAACTGGAGATCGAGGAAAAAGATTCCCCGCTCAGGGAACTGGAAAAAGGGAATGCGTTTTATGAGAAGGGCGAGTTTGATCGGGCCGTTGATGCCTATACCAGGGCTATCGGACTTGATGGTGGTTACGTCCAGGCCTATGTCAACAGGGGAATCGTGCATTCGAGATCCCGGGACTATGACGAGGCGATTTGGGATTTCACCCGGGCGCTGGAACTGGAACCGGAGAGTGCATTTTCTCTAATCAATCGCGGAAATGCCTTTGTTATGAGTGGCGACGCTGAAAAAGCAATCGAAGATTTCGGC
The DNA here is from genome assembly GCA_964443285.1 of uncultured Desulfobacteraceae bacterium. Lineage (GTDB taxonomy): Bacteria > Desulfobacterota > DSM-4660 > Desulfatiglandales > Desulfatiglandaceae > CAYUCJ01. The sequence continues at coordinate 4,621 of CAYUCJ010000286.1, forward strand.
AGGGCCATTGATCTCATGCCTGATTCCGGAGAAGCCCGTTACAACA
>CAYUCJ010000287.1:0-4571 GCA_964443285.1 uncultured Desulfobacteraceae bacterium
TATGCAAAAGTCAAACGTTTCGAAGAGATTGCCGGATATCTCGGCGCCCTGGTCCTTCCAGGCAATGAGGACGAGATCGGATTGGTGGCACGACTGTGCAAATGCGATCTCGTCACCCAAATGGTTCAAGAATTTCCCTCTCTACAGGGTGTCATGGGAAGGGAGTACGCCAAGCTGGAAGGTTATCGGGAGGAAATTTGCAACGCTTTGTATGAACACTATCTTCCGGAAAGAGCAGGTGGAAAACTTCCGGATTCCGAGATCGGCGCCATTGTGGGGTTCGCCGATCGCCTGGACACTATTTGCGGGTGTTTTGCCGTCGGCCTGGAGCCTACCGGTACAGCAGACCCGTTTGCTCTCAGAAGGCATGCGATTGCTGCGATCAGAATTTTGGAAGCCTTTCGCTGGCATTTGCCGCTGGTCGATATTCTGACAAAAAGCCTGTCTGTTTTGAAAACGGAGATTGGTTTCGACAGGGGAATGGTCCTGACCAAAGTCGTGCAGTTTTTCAGGGAACGATACAAGCAGTTGATGATCCGCGCAGGTTATGAAAATGAACTGATCGAGGCCGTTATTTCTTCAGAATTCAACCACATTCATCTTATCAGACCACGACTTGATCAAATCCGGACCTATGCATCAAAATCAGAAGAGTTTGTGGCACTGGCCTTTACTTTCAAGCGGATAGTCAACATCCTGAAACGACAGACAGAAAGTTTTAATGTAGATCCCGGGCAATTTGAAAAACCCTGTGAAACAGATCTCTGGCGAAGGTATCAGGAATTCAGGGAACAGATCGTGGCCTATGTCTCGATGGAGAATTATGCAACTGCCCTGGATCTCCTGGTCAACCTTAGAAAGCCGGTGGACGATTTTTTTGACGGCGTTGAAATTCTCACCAAGGAATCACAGGCTCTCAAAGAAAACAGGGTGGGAATGCTTCAGCATCTGGCAGGGCTCTTCTTGAGCATAGCTGATTTTTCAAAACTCTCCATATGAGATTATTGCTTCTTGATGAGAAGGTAGAGTTCCCCTTCGTGTTTGAGATGCCCTGCAGCGATCTCAGCGTAACGACCGCTGCCCCAGAAAAGATCTGCCCTCCCAGCCCCCTTTATGGCTCCACCCGTGTCCTGATTAAGGACGAAACGCGAAAAATGCTTCCAGTCCCTGATCTTGAAATCCGCGTCGACAACGGGTTTTTCACAGGAGACAAAGGCAAGGGCACCTTTGGGAAACAACTTCGCATCAAGGGCAATGGATCTTCCTGGCGTCAGGGGGACCCCGATGTTCCCAAGAGGGCTGCCGGCTAATTCTCTGAAAAAGACGTAAGAAGGGTTGATGTTCAGTATCTCTTCCACGAGATGTGGATGATCTGAAAGGTATTTTCGTATCGTCTGCATGGAAATCTCATCTCTTGTCAGGTATCCCTTTTCAAGCATGTACCTGCCTATACTTCGGTAAGGGTGGCCGTTCGATGCGCTGTACCCGACACGCAGGCTTCTGCCCCCCGCCAGGTTTAATCGACCGGACCCCTGGATCTGCAGGAAAGCCACGTCAACGGGATCTCTGAGCCAGGCGATTTCAAGATGCCGTCCGGCAAGAATTCCCTCAGTCTCTATCTGAAGTCTTGTGTAATAGGGCAAAACAGTCCCGCCTTCTAATCGACCGACTAGGGTTTCATCTGGATATTTCTTGCCAAAGGCGGAAAGCCCGATCTTGATGAGGTCGCCGGGCATTCTGTAGATGGGGTATTTATAAACATTGTCCCTCGTTAAACGGGCCTCAAATGCAGGCTCATAATACCCTGTGAAAAGCACTTTTCTGTTCCCAACACGCCCGGTGGCTCGATAGAGCGTGAAAAGCCTCTTGATTTCCTTATTGATCCGGTTGGCACCCATTTTTTGGGAGAGAAGATGAAGAAATGCTTCCTGGCTTTCTGCGACCTGCTCACGCGTAAACTGGTTTTCACCATAGTCAAAGAGAGTTCCAGGTGGCAGCTGCTGGAGATAGGCGAGGTTTTGCTCAATGGCCGGTGCGAGGTCTTTGAAACCCATGTCGTCATCGAAACGTGGATAGAATACTTCTACCTTTTTTAGTGTCTCTTCCGGCCGACTTGCTTCCCTTGTGAGAGTTGGGTAACAGGCGGGGAAGAACAGGAGAAATATGAGCATTGTTGCTCCCCAGAAGGAAAAACTGAATAACCGGACTGCTCGCACGGGATGATGATTCATTTGTCTTCACGTCCCCGGAATGAAGTAGGCTCAATACAACTGCTGAAAACCTGAGGTCTTTCATAATATGGATGAGGTCTTTTTTCAAGGGTAGAATTAAATATTCATACGCTGTGATTAGCACTTCCAGCGATTTCGTCCGAAGATGCATAAAACCTCTTTGACTGTGTCGTTTTCAACACAATATAAAGAATGGTCCGGGAATCAATCCAAATCGGCACAGACGACAAAATATAATAACTCAATAAAATCGGTCGGATATAAATGTTTCCCGAACAGGGAGCCATTGGCATAATCTTTGCTTGGAAGAAGGACAAAATACCTGAAAAGCGGAAACTGCGAGGGGTTAATTGTGGATTATAGACAGCGGACGTTGAGAAATCAAGTTGCGTGCACCGGAATCGGCCTCCATTCCGGGGAAAAAACCAATATTGTCATAAGGCCTGCACCTTCAAACACGGGGATTCTATTTGTTAGATCAGATCTGGCAGGCCGCCCAAAAATCAAGGCGCAATTCGATCAAGTCGTGGACACCATGCTGGCCACCACCCTCGGGAGCAATGGTTGCAGGGTTTCGACGGTGGAACACTTGATGGCCGCCTTTTACGGCCTCGGAATCGACAATGCGGTCGTCGAAGTGGATGGTCCCGAAGTGCCTATCATGGACGGGAGTTCAGCGCCGTTTGTCTTTCTGATCAAGAGCGTCGGAATCAGGGAACAGAATTCACCGAAAAAGTTTATTGTGATCAAGAAGCGCTTTGAATTGAAAGACGGCAACAGATCCGTTTGCCTGAAACCCTCGAAGGAACTCAGGATTACCTACCTAATTGATTTTCCACATCCTATGTTGAGAAAACAGGAGTATACTCTCTCTTTTTCCGGTGGGGATTTCGTGAGGGAAATCAGTAAGGCTCGGACGTTTGGATTTCTGAAAGATATCCAGATGATGAAAGAAAACGGACTCGCCCGGGGCGGATCTCTGGACAATGCCATTGTACTGGATGACTTCAAGGTCATTAACGACGATGGGCTGCGTTTTAAGGATGAGTTCGTCAGGCACAAGATTTTGGATTTTATTGGTGACCTTTCTCTAATCGGGTCGCCTGTAATTGGTCATTTTGTGATAAAGAAATCCGGGCATTTCCTCAACCATCAGATGCTGAACAACCTGATAAAAGAGAAGAAATGCTGGAAAGTTGTTTCGTTCAACACGCCTGAAGACTGTTCACGAATTCAACTGAAAATACCGACCTTCGGCAGTCTGGATGCCATGCCCGCCTGATTTTCCTGCCTAACGCTATGTAAATAAGATCTCGCCGGTACGCCCTGCCTGGAGGGGATGCGCCCTTGACGGGCCTTCTGCTCCGCATCAGGAAAACCCCTGCTGTTCCGTCCGTTGCCGTTCGTCAAGGACTTACATCTTGCAATTCAAGTATGCTTTCACTATGATTCTCCGGATAGTGATGACTTCGTAAGAAGCTGATTCATGCCGCAATCGGGAGCCTATGAACAACGAAGGCAATAGAACCATTGGGCCGAACTTGACACTGTTTTTCAGACGCTTTCTAAACACGCCGGAGGGAGCGTAGCCTGAGAAATATGCCGTTTGCACGGGTCTCGGGGAGCCACGTTGTTGAAAGTCATCACCGTGCACATGGACGTTAGCAAAGGGTTTCTGGACTGACTTTTTACGGTTTCATCGGTAGTGCGGCGCATACCCATGATCCGTTTTGGATGGGTGATATTTTTCCCGGGCGACCGATTCTTCCATAGAGGATTTGCTGGAATCAGGTCAACCTTTCTCTCAAGGTCTTAATCTTTGACTCTTTGACTGATGTTCAGTGCAACCTTCCAGAAAAGAATTGTGACAGCTTTCCTGATGTTTCTGCCCTTTTTGTGGCTGATCGCAGCAGAAATACCGGCCTTGGCCGAGAATGCCCGCCTCAAAGATATCGTCGTCACGAACACCAGAAACGATTTGCTGCTTTATCTGAGCGTCGACAATTGTTTTACCGATCAGATGGTAGCCGCTATACAGAATGGGATTCCGACCACTTTCAAATTTTTCATCAGATTGATTGAAAAAAGGGACTATGCCTGGGATAGAAAAATTGCAGATTTCCAGGTAAGTCACACGGTGCACTATGACAATCTGAAGAAGGAATATTTTGTCACCCTGACGGAAAAAGAGGGCCAGATCATTTCCTTGAAGGATTTTGAAGAGGTCAAACAATTGATGTCTGAAATCGTCGGCCTGAGAGTTACAGGACTCCATAATCTCAAGCGAAACGCAAGCTACAAAATGGAGATGATGGCACAATTGGACAAGATAGAGCTGCC
>CAYUCJ010000288.1:0-4538 GCA_964443285.1 uncultured Desulfobacteraceae bacterium
AAAACCATTGGCTAACCCGCCATTCATTCAAGCGGACAGGGGCTTACGCAGCTTTGATTTTGCGCGGGTAATCAGAAAGGGGCAAGTCTGCTCTTGACCCCTTTCACACCCTACGTTCGATTCCGAGACAAGAGCGGAGTAGTGGAAGAAGTACATGGGAAGACTATCGGGAAAGAAAGTGAAGGACCTCGTCTTGAAGGACTTGTCGATCGATCAAGCTGAAGCCTTCTTTGAACATATCGAGAGTAATAGAGACATCTACATTGATACGATTCCCTTCGTAAGCAAGACCCACGATCTCGGGTCCTTGCGAGCGGAAATCGAGAGAAATCTTGGGCGGCAGGAGCAGGGGATAGCGGAATTCTACGCACTCTGGTCGAACGATCGAATGGCCGGATACTTTCTCGTGCGGGAAAAGGATTTAGACGCCGGATGGGCCGAAATCGGATACATGCTTGGAAAGGAATGGCATGGACAGGGGATAACGACAGAGATATGTACCCTGCTCATCGAGGAACTCTTCAGCAATCAGGATATGCAGAAGATTGTAATATGCTGCAACGATGACAACTCCGCGAGTATCGGTGTTGGAAACAAACTGGGTTTCACGGTTGAAGGCAATATCAGAAATCATTTTGTCGTAAATGGAAAACTGCGCAATATGCTTTACCTGGGACTCTTGAAGGACGAGTGGAATAAAAGGGAAAAGCGGCACCTGATCGGGTAAAGGGGGGCCGAAGAAGGTGGGTAAAATGTGGAATGACATATGTTTTCTTACATCTTTATGAAAATTCTGGAAAACCGCCCTGCACGTTATGATTTGGGTATTCATATCCTTTCGGGCGGCCATGCAGATAGAATCAGAAAGCAGATCGTTCAAACCCACGTTAAACCGGGTATGGAAATACTCGATATCGGCTGCGGTACCGGCTCACTTATTATAGATGCTGCAAAAGCGGGCGCCGACGTCACAGGTCTTGATATATCAGAAGGGATGATAGCGGTCGCCGGAAAACGGATCGCCGGCAACGGACTCACAGACAGAATAACGCTTCACCACGCCGGAGTCGTCGAAACGGGTTCGCTTTTTGAAGAAAACAGTTTTGACCTGATTATATCCACCCTCGTCTTCAGTGAGCTCTATTCTGAAGAAAGAGCCTTGGCATTACATGAAATCAAGAAATTGTTAAAACCGGAGGGCACACTCGTTATTGCGGCAGAAGTTCAACCCGGGAAACCGCTGAAGAAGATCATCCACTTCTTGGCCCGCCTCCCTTTAGCCGTTTTAACGTATGTCGTCGCCCAGACGGGGACAAAGCCGGTCAGCTCAATTTCGAACGAAATAACGGAATCCGGATTAAATATCATAAGGGATGATCGTTCATTTCTGGATAGCTTTGCCGTGGTTTCGGCAAAGAAAGCGGCGGACCACAGCCCCGGCAAAACCCCATTGCCACGGACAAGAAGACCGGAGGAGGATAGTTCAGTTATCAAATCCGTATGGGATTTTATCGGTCGTTGGTTTCCGAATCCCGTCGAACCCGGGCTTCGAATCGTAGGCAAGCCCGATCGAAATTCTCCTGTCATTCTTACCGGCAATTTTCACCTTACGGTCCGACGCGTTGAAAAAGCTTTAAAGAGCGAAAATGTGTTCCTGTTGGTGGCCCCTTCAAACGGTATCAATGTATGGTGCGCATCCTGTGGAGGCGAATTAAATACCCATTCCGTGATCACAGCCATTAAAACAAGCCGGATTAACGAAAGGGTTGACCATCATCAGATTATCCTGCCGCAGTTTTGTGCACCGGGGATTGACCGCAGTCTCCTTAAGAAAGAAACAGGGCGAGTGGGACTCTTTGGGCCGGCATATAGCAAAAAGCTTCCCCTGTTCCTGAAAAACCGTAAGACCGTCTTTGAGAATAACAGAGCTGATTTTTCGCTGATCTTCAGATTGGAAATGCTCCTTTCAATGAATTTCATGGCCTGGGTCGCAATTGGAATCTTTACGCTGTTAATAGATCCAGATAGGATTTTCCTATTCAGCGTTTTATTCTGGATAAGCGGTTTGACACTTTATGCCGGATTCCCTCTTATTCCGGGGAAAAGCGGCTGGCTTAAAGCCGCTGTCTTATCCGCAATAGAAGTGATTGCGATCGCCCTGTATTCCGTTTTCATATCGCAGCCCCTATTCAGCCATTGGAAAATGATGGTCGTTGTGAGTGCAATAAACATGTGGCTGGGTTTTGATCTAAGGGGCATTGTGGCCGGCGTTTCATCAGAAGCCGAATGGCTGATGCACCAACTTGGAATGCGTTCTTTCGGCCACATTTTTTCAGCCGGAGTTTTCAATCCCGGGAAAATTAGGCAAGATATAAGTAAATGCAATAATTGTCGTATTTGTCTTACGGTCTGTCCCAAAGGCGTTTTTGGGATCGCAGATGAAAATATGATAAGAGTTCAAAGGCAGTGGGAATGTTTTTCATGTAATGGTTGTGTTACCCAATGTTCGGAAGAGGCCCTATTTTTAAAATAGACACCAAAAAACAGTGGAACAGGCCGCCGCCGGTAGGCTTGAAGAGAAAGGGAATAGGCATTGACGTCAGCGAGCCGGTATGAGGACCGGTTGAACAGGATCATGAAGACCGTCGCGCTTGAAAGACCGGACCGGGTGCCGGTTGTCCTGGAGTATTCCGGGTTCGCGGCCTATGTCACGGGGACCCCCATGGCCGAGTTTCTCCGCTCTCCGGACAAGAACCTTGAGACTATGATCCAGGCTTACCGCATGGTGGGCGATGCCGATGCCATCAATTACGGTTCTTTCTGGCCGTACGGGCTCTGCTACGATTTCATGTCCAAAGTCCGGGTGCCGGGAATCGACCTGCCTGAAAACGAGATGTGGCAGGTGGATGAAAAAGAAGTGATGACGCGGGAGGATTACGACCAAATCCTGGAGATGGGATGGCCCGAGTACCTGGATCGTTTCATGCGCGAGAGGCTCCTCAAGGATGTGCCGGCTGAATATCTCCCTCCCGGAAGAAAATCTCCGGACGTTCTGAAGGCGTGGCACGCGGAGGGAATGCCGGTCTTGAGCGGCGGAGATATTACGACGCCGTTTGAAGTGCTCTGCGGTTCCCGTTCCCTGCAGAAATTTTCGTCCGACCTCTTCGAGATCCCGAAGAAGGTCGTATCCGCCATGGATGAGATTGCGCCCCATCTCAGCGTCAAGGCCATAAGAGGCGCAAAAAAGCGTGGCTATCCGGTGGTCTGGGTCGGCGGCTGGCGAACCGCCCCTTCCATGCTCTCTCCAACCATGTGGGACCGCTTTGTCTGGCCCTATTTCAGGAGAATGGTGAACGAAGTGGTTGATTCAGGGTTGATTGCGCTCCTTCACCTGGACTCAGACTGGACTCGGGAACTCGAACGTTTCAGAGAATTTCCTCGAAAGAAATGCATCGTGGCCCTTGACGGCGAGACAGACCTATTCGCTGCCAAGAAGATCCTGGGCGATCACCTGTGCATCATGGGAGATGTTCCCGCTTCCATGCTCTTCCTGGCGGATCCTGATACGATTTACCAGTATTGCACCGGGCTTATACGGGAACTGGGCCCGGAAGGCTTTATCCTTCAATCCGGTTGCGATATCCCCGCCAATGCCAGGCTTGAAAACGTCAAGGCCATGGTGGCAGCCGCCATGGAATCCTGACACGGCGGGAGTCCCACGTCCGGTGATGCCCGCCTTTATGCCGTTAGTTTCTAAAGCTGTGGACGGGTGCGGGCATTCTTCCTCCCCAAGCGACGAAGCGGCTTGATTTTCCGACGTTTTTGACAGGCATTATCGGGCTCGCTCCAAAGAGCCCGCCGAAGTTGACATGGTCTCCCTCTTCCTTGCCGGGCACCGGGATGAGGCGCACTGCGGTGGTTTTCCCATTCATGACGCCGATGGCCATCTCATCGGCGATGATGGCGGCAATGGTATCGGCATCTACTGCTCCCGGAATCGCCACCATATCGAGACCGACGGAACACACGCAGGTCATCGCCTCGAGTTTTTCAAGACAGAGGAAGCCGTCGCCAACCGCCTCTGCAAGCACGGCATCCTCCATTACCGGGATAAAGGCGCCGCTAAGCCCGCCTACCGTCTTACTGGCAAAGATGCCCCCTTTTTTTACGGCATCATTGAGCATGGCGAGAATGGCGGTGGAGCCGGGTGCCCCAACGGCATCGACGCCGAGTATCTTGAATATTTCGCCGACACTGTCGCCGATGGTGGGGGTCGGAGCCAGGGAAAGGTCCACCACACCGAATTCGATGCCAAGGGATTTTGAGACTGCGCGTCCAATGAGTTCTCCGCAGCGGGTCACCCGAAAGGTGGTCTGTTTGATCTCCTCTGCAAGTTCGTCCAGCTGGAGGCTTCCAGGTTTCGGATGGTTCCGGATCAGGCGCTCCAAGGCCCGGGCAATGACACCGGGTCCACTGACACCCACGTTGAGGACGGCGTCGGCCTCCTCGAGGCCGTGGATGGCTCCTGCCATGAAGGG
>CAYUCJ010000289.1:0-4525 GCA_964443285.1 uncultured Desulfobacteraceae bacterium
CCTGAAGGTGTTTTTTAGTTGTGTTTGCATGCCGAATCAACTAAAACCTTCAAGGTTACGGATGCATTGATCGATAGCGTAATACAGAATACCATCCTCGAAAGAGGGTCGAATATTTCAGGAGATAGCAATGAAAGATCTTAAGCAAAAAGGTTTCTTGAGCATTTTCTTGGCCTGCGTCATCGTTGTAGGATTGTTATGCTTTCAGGGCAACGGTGGAGAGGTGAAGGCCGATTCAGATGCCGTCTACAAGAATATTGAGCTCTTCACCGAGGTGCTCCGTGAAATTGAAAAACACTATGTGGAGCCCCAGGAGAGTCAAAAACTGATCTACGGAGCAATAAACGGCATGGTACGCAGCCTCGATCCCCATTCATCCTTTATGACAAAGGACGAATATCAGGAATTGATGACGGAGACCAAGGGCAGCTTTTCGGGCGTGGGCATCGAGATTACGATCAAGGATGACGTTCTCACGGTGGTCTCCCCCATCGAGGGTACGCCGGCCTTCAAGGCCGGGATAAAGGCTGGAGACCGAATTGTCAAGATAGAAGAAAAATCAAGCAAAGGTATGACCCTCATGGACGCAGTGAAGAACATCCGAGGGCCCCAAGGCAGTGAGGTCAAGCTGACGATTGCCCGTGAAGGCCAATCGGAGCCTTTGGTATTCAGGATAAAGCGGGACGTTATTCCCTTGAAAAGTGTCAGAGACTATGCACTGACCCCTGAAATCGGTTATGCGCGCATTTCCAATTTTCAGAGCAAGACATCCGGGGATTTGGAGGATGCGTTGAAGGATCTGGAAAAAGGGCATCATCTGAAGGGCTTGATTCTCGATCTTCGCAACAATCCAGGGGGGCTGCTTTCCCAGGCCGTCCAGGTATCCGATCTTTTCCTCGACAAGGGTGTGATCGTCAGCACCAAGGGGCGTGATCCCAGTCAGGACGTTGTCATGAGCGCACACGGGAATGGTGGCAAGAGAAAATACCCCATCGTCGTCCTGGTAAACGGTGGCAGCGCCAGCGCCTCTGAAATTGTGGCCGGGGCCCTGCAGGATAACAAGAGAGCCTTGATCCTGGGAACAACCACCTTCGGAAAGGGCTCGGTCCAGACCATCATCCCCCTGGCCGATGGTTCCGGCCTCCGTCTCACGACGGCCCGATATTATACGCCCAGCGGCAAGTCCATTCAACTCAGTGGAATTGTGCCGGATATCAAGGTGCCGTTCGTGTCCTTTTCGGATCAGGAAAAGATCAAGAAGCCCCATTTCCTGAGGGAAGAGGATCTCAAAGGACATATGGCGAATGACGGGGCCAAGAATGGGGATGCGGAGGAGAACCAACTGAGCAGGGACGACCGGGTCAAGAAACTCCTCAAACAGGATAATCAGGTGCAATACGCGCTTCAGTTGCTGGAATCGTGGGATATCTTTTCTAAGGTCAGCTCCGGGAAGTAACAGGTCTTCTCTATAGTAAGATGAAGAGAAAGAAGAAAAAGAACGGCCCGCTGCTGATCCTCGCCTTTTCCGTGCCGGGTTTACTGATCTTGGTCCTGGGTTTTTCCCTCTTTTTCAAGGGTGTGCCAGAACCCGATGGTCCGCTTTACGAAGAGGCCTATTCCAGCAGCCCCGAGCTGGTTTCCGTCATCAGAAAAATTGATTTATGTATCTATGACTCCCTCTATCAATCCGGTATTCCCGAGAAGGATATTGTCTTTCTGGATGTGGAGCCCAGACACAAGAAGGGAAAACACTGGGAATTCACTCGCCTCCTGGTAAAAGTCCCCGACAGGTCCAAGGCCGTCAGCGTCGGAGAAAGGATCCTCAAGAGAATCCAAACGCTGGGACCTGGCGTGACTGGACGTAAGGAAGCGGGTGAAAGCAACGATCTGCGATACCGTGTGACGGGAAATGGTCTCTACACCCACAGCATTGTGCTCCGTTACAGCGGAGCCTTGACGGACGGTGGGAAAAGCCGGCCCAGAGTCGCTCTGATCATTGATGACCTGGGATACGATGTCGGACTGGCCGAGGCCTTTATGAAACTGGATATTCCGGTCAGTCTCTCCGTATTGCCTTCGGCACCTTTTACGCGCCGCATAGTACGGGAGGCCCACGAGAACGGGTATGAGTTGATGCTGCATCTCCCCATGGAGCCAAGAAACTACCCGGCCGTAAATCCAGGTCCCGGCACCTTGTTTGTCTCCATGGACGATCAAGAGCTCCTTCGGAAGCTGTCTGAGGATCTGAATCAAATTCCCGGAGCCGTTGGCGTCAACAACCACATGGGTTCTCTTTTTACGGAAAACCGCGACAAAATGGTTGTCGTATTGCGGGCATTGAAAAAATCGAACCTCTTTTTCGTTGACAGCAGGACCACGCCTGATAGCGTCGGCTATGAGCAGGCCAGGCGAATGGACGTCCCCACTGCAGAGAGAACGGTCTTTCTGGACAACGATCTGGACGCCGCCGCCCTGGAATTTCAGGTCAGGCGTCTCCTGAACATGGCCAGACACAGAGGATGGGCCATTGGTATCGGGCACCCCCACAAGGCGACGGTGGGCGTTTTGAAAGAGTATCTGGGAAAAATGGATGATGGGATCGAGATCGTTCCCGTCTCGCAGCTCGTCGGGTAAAGGAAAGGAAAACTCAAGTGAAGGTTCCGTTGCTGGATTTAACAAAGCAGTATGTGTCCATTAAAGAGGAGGTCATGCAGGTGACGGAGGAGGTCTTTCGCTCCCAGCGGTTCATCCTCGGTCCGAAGGTGGAGGAGCTGGAGGAGAAAATCGCAGGTTATTGCGGTTGCCCATATGCAGTCGGTGTTTCCTCCGGAACGGATGCGCTCGTCATCTCCCTGATGACTGCCGGGGTGGGGCCGGGAGACTTCGTTCTGACAACGCCTTATACTTTTTTTGCAACTGTCGGCGCCGTAGTGAGGGTGGGTGCGCATCCCCTGTTTGTGGATATTAAGGAGGATACCTTCAATCTGGACCCGGCACTTTTGGAAAAGACGCTTTCATCTATGTCCATCGATGAGCGGAAGCAGGTTAAGGCCATCATCCCTGTGCATCTCTACGGGCAATGCGCGGATATGCAACCCATTTTGAAGATTGCGGAGGATTTTGGCGCTGTGGTCATAGAGGATGGGGCACAGGCCATCGGTTCGGAGTATGAATGGGATAACGGCAAGGTCTACAGGGCGGGTGCCATGGGGCAATACGGTTGTTTTTCGTTCTTCCCGTCCAAAAACCTCGGGGCCTTCGGGGATGGGGGCATGGTGACCACCAGCGACCCGGAGATTTATGAACGTCTGAAAGTCATGCGGGTTCACGGTGGGAAGCCGAAGTATTACCATCACCTGATTGGGGGGAATTTCAGGCTGGACGCCCTTCAGGCCGCCATCTTAGCCGTCAAGTTGAAACGCCTGGACGCGTGGACGGGCCAAAGACAGGAGAACGCGGCCCTTTACCGGCGGTTATTTCACGAAGCTGGGCTGGAGCAGATATGGTTACCCGAGGAAAGGGGAAAAAGGCACATCTACAACCAGTTTGTTATTCGCCTCAAGGAACGAAGAGACGATTTGAAGGGCTTTCTGAATGATCGCGGTGTGGGATGCGAAATATACTATCCGGTTCCTCTCCACATACAGACCTGTTTCAGCTATCTGGGCTATGAAAAAAATGACTTTCCCGTTTCCGTCACCGCGGCCGAAACAAGCCTGGCACTGCCCATCTTCCCAGAGTTGACTGCGGATCAGATTCATTATGTCGTTGATATGATAGATAAATATTTTGAAGAAAAAAATGGAAAAAATCATTAAAAAAACCGATAGAATTTGCTTGACTTTCTTTATGCACAAAACGATAATTACCTTTTATTGTTTCGCACAAACGCCGCCTGGAAGGTGGCGGATTCGTTTTGAGGAATAATTTCTTGAACGCAAAAATTGCTTGACAAGGGTAGAGCGTTTAAGATATAAAATCCATCTTTCCTTTGGCGCGAAACGACTTGACAGTCGGCGCTGGAATGAATAGAGTATTATTTAATGTCTTGCTCTTTGAAAACTAAATAGTGATACCGCAGTAGGCTTTTTAGTCAAAAGAAAAAAAGGAAATAATTTTCCATATGGTTTAAGTGGAGAGTTTGATCCTGGCTCAGAACGAACGCTGGCGGCGTGCCTAACACATGCAAGTCGAACGAGAAACTCCGAGCTTGCTCGGAGGAGTAAAGTGGCGCACGGGTGAGTAACGCGTGGGTAACCTACCCTCGAAATCGGGATAACTTCGCGAAAGCGGCGCTAATACCGAATGTCGTCCCAAAGATGGTGGTCTATGGGATAAAAGGTGACCTCTTCATGAAAGTTGCCGTTCAAGGATGGGCCCGCGTACCATTAGCTAGTTGGTAAGGTAACGGCCTACCAAGGCTACGATGGTTAGCTGGTCTGAGAGGATGATCAGCCACACTGGAACTGGAACACGGTCCAGACTCCTACGGGAGGCAGCAGTGAGGAATTTTGCGCAATGGGGG
>CAYUCJ010000290.1:0-4516 GCA_964443285.1 uncultured Desulfobacteraceae bacterium
TTTCGGATGAGCCTGACCGCATAATGGGTCTCTTCCCGCGACATACCGGCGGTAGGCTCGTCGAACATCAGGAGATCAGGGTCGGTGCCGATGGCCATCCCCAATTCCAGGCTCCGCTGCTTTCCGTATGAAAGGCTGCTCGTGAGCGCGTGGCGCTCCTCGTACAGATTGATCTGGTGGAGAATGGCTTCCGTTTCCTCGGTTACCTCCCGCATGGTATCGATCCTGCGGAACAGATTGTAGCGAATCTGCCGCTTGGACAAAACCGCCAACCGTACGTTCTGAAACGCGGTCTGACGGAGAAACGTGCTGGTGATCTGAAAAGACCGCCCCAGCCCCATCCTGGCCAGCTGGTACGGCTTCATCCCCGTCACGTCCTTCCCCTTAAACAAGATATTTCCCCCCTTGGGGTTGTAGGTCCCGGTAATCACGTTAAAGAGGGTGGTCTTTCCGGCACCGTTCGGCCCGATGATGGCGTGCCGCTCCCCCTCTCTGATCTCGAGGTTGACATCCGTAAGGACGTTGAACCCGTTGAAATCATGGGATAGAAATTTCGTCTCCAGGATGCCCACCCGGCATCTCCTTTGAATTGGCGAACCGCTTTTGTTTGATGGTTTTGAAAAGGCCGATAAAGCCGCCCCGGAAGAAGATCACAACGCAGATCAGCAGCAGACCGTTTATGAGAAGAATCTGTTCCGTGTAGCGCGTGGCCAGTTCCTCAAGGGAAGTCAATACGGCGGAGCCGATGATGGGCCCCGCAAAGGTCCCGATCCCTCCCACGAAGACCATCATGATGGCCGTAAACGAGGTCATGACGTTGAAGACACCGTCCGGCGAGACCAGATTCTGGAAGAGTGCAAAGAGTGCGCCCGCTACACCGGCGAAGCAGCCGGAAATGAGGAACATGATGGTCTTTGTAACGGCGATGTTGAAGCCGAGATAGTTCACCCGGAGCTGATTGTCCCGGATCCCGGCCATGATGCTGCCGAAAGGGGTCCGGGTCGCATACCACATGAGAAAGAGACTCACGGCGCAGACCGCGACGGCGAAGTAGTAGAAGCTCTGCGGGTGGCCCATGTCGATTGATAGGAACCCCGGAATCCTGAAGGGAGGGATGGGGAAACCTCCCACTCCATCCTCTCCATGGGTGATGCCTCGAAGCTTGAGACAGGCGATGAAGAGGATCTGTCCCAGGGCAAGCGTCAGCAGGGCAAATGCCGTATCCTTCACGCGGACCAGAATGGGGCTGACAATCAGGGCAAGCAAGGAGCTGGATAGTCCGCCGATGGCCATGCAGGTCATTAACCCGAGTCCTGGGATGTTTTCGAGGGCCAAAGCGGTGGCATAGCCGCCGACGCCGAAGAACATGGCGTGTCCGAAACTCAGAAGTCCGGTAAAGCTGAGCAGCATGTTCAGACTGGCTGCGAAAACCGCGAAGATGGCGAATCGGACAAAGAGATTGGTCAGGACGATGCCGAAGACCATGGGATAGGCCAACACGAATCCGATCAGCAGCAGCCAGGGGGTCCAGTTCTTGAGTCTCGTCATTGTCTTTTTCCGAATAGGCCGGTGGGTTTTACGGAGAGGACGACGGCCATGAGGAGAAAAGTTATCAGGGGGGCGATGGTTGGAACGAACTGAACCCCGTAAGAGTTCAGGAGACCGATGAGGATGGCAGCCACGAAGGCGCCCCACAGGCTCCCCAGGCCCCCCACGACGACAACCACAAAAGCGTCGAGACCCACCTGATCCGCAAGACCCGGAAAGACAGAGAGGAGGGGAGCGACGACTACCCCCGCCAGTCCGGCAAGCCAAGTCCCGAAACCGAAAAAGAGGGTGAAGATCAAGGGGACATTTATGCCGAGGGCGCCCACCATGTCAGCATTGGTGGTGGCAGCGCGAACGATGGTGCCGAATCGGGTCCTGCTGAAGAGCTGCACCATGGCAAGCAGGATCAGGATGGTGAAAGCGATGATGAACAAACGGTAAACGGGGTATCTCAGGGGACCGAAGGGGACATGGCCGCTCAGGATCTGCGGCGTTTGTACCATAAGACTGTGGGTTCCCCAGAAGGCTTTCACGGCCTCGACCAGAACCATTCCGATCCCGACCGTCAGCACGAGCTGAGGGATGTGTCCGAAGGCGTGAACTCTTCTGATTAGATATCGTTCGACGAGCATCCCAAGGATGGCCGTCGCGACAGGGGCCACGATGAGCGCTACCCAGAAATTGGTCGCCCCCGCGAGGGTGTAGCAGAAATAGGCCGCCAACATGAAAAAGTAGGCGTGGGCAAGGTTGAGGATGTCCATCAGCCCGAAGATCATGGTGAGACCGGAGGCGACGAGAAAAAGAAGCAGTCCGTAGGCGAGGCCATGTATGCCCTGGGTGACCAGGATGAAGGTGATCGGACTCATTCGGTCGTTCCTTTAGGGATCAGATCAAAATCCGGATGCTGTGCCCGACTTCGGGCTCAGCATCCGGTATTCAAAGAAGCGGGCCGTATGTCTCAAGTTCATTTCTTTAGGCGGTTCTTGAGTCCCTCCGGGATAGGGGGCGTGCAGTACTTCTCCGGAATGACCGTTACCTTGTGGACGCCCGCATATCCTTCCGCGTAGAGCGCGCCGGGATAGACCTGCTTTGTGGGATAGGTGCTGACGCCCACATACATGTCGAAGATAGCCTGGTGGTCCTGGGGCCGCATCGTTCTGACACCCTGGATGGACTTATATTGGTCCCCCTCCCAGGTGGCGATGATCTTTTCGGGGTTCGTGGTGCCGGCCCGCTGGATCACCTCGAAGAGCCAGTAGGTGTCGGAGAGGGTCTGCCCGATTACAAAATCCGGCCACGCGTAGATGAGCTTGTTATAGGGCTCCTTCCACTTGAGCCACTGCTTGTGCCAGGCTTCCATAAGCATCTTCTGGGCGGGTGTCTGGGGGGTATCGCCGCTCATGAACTGATAGCAAATGATCATTTTCTTGCTCCCCCCCACTCCCACTGCCTTCCAGGCTTCTGGGTTGGTGACGTAAATGTTGGCTATGGGAACATTGAGCCCCATATTTCTTGCCTGCTTGAGGAGATTATCGCCGTCCGGCATCCAGTCGCCGGTATAGAGGACATCCGGTTTGGCCGCCATGACCTTGGTCAGAAAAGGCGCAAAATCCTTTAGATACAGCCCGTGGTAGTCTTCACTCACGATCTTGGTATTCGGCCTGTACTCGGCCAGGGCCTTTTTGAAAGCGTTGGCCATGGAGTGGCCATAGAGGTAATCCTGGCAGAGGATGGAGAAGTTCTTGTCCTTGGGCCGGTTCTTGAAAAAATAGGCCATGGCCATGTTCCACTGGGTGGTGTCCGAGACGGTCTGGAAGGTGTAGCGCTTGAAGTTCTTCGCATCCATGAGTTCGTCCGAAAGGGAGAGACAGTTCACGAAGGGGACTTTGTACTTGTTGCTCACATCCGATATGATCTTGGCCAGGTGGCTGCCGGAGGTACCCCAGAGGACATTCACCTTCTCTTCCAGGCAGAGCCTTTCGGCTTCCTGCTTCGTCGCAGCGGGCTTTCCCTGGGTGTCTCCCTTGATGATCTGGATCATCTTCCTTTTTCCGTCTACCAAGATGCCGCCCCTCTTGTTCAGGTCGTAGGCAACCCAGTTGACCACGGGCCAAAAGAGCTCACCGTTCGCCGCGGCAGGGCCGCTCAGGATCTGCATGTATCCAAGCTTGAACGTGTCCCCGGTGGGCTGTACGACCGTGTTTGGATCAAAGCCGGACATGTCGGACATCTTGCTTGGGTCGAAGGACGAATTTACCGCAAGACCCGAGACAGGCATGCCCATTATGAAGAATCCTACAACCAAAAGTGCTACAAACATCATACGGCTCATTCGACTGGACTTCATAGGGACCTCCTTTTCAATTGTCCAAAAAAAAGTTGATTTGGTTAATGTACTTCCCGTGTCTCGATCCTGTCTTCTCTGTTTACCAGTCTTCTTTCAGAATCCTCTTCGCGCTCTCAAGTATGGCCTCGATCAACGGCTCCCGGTCGGTTACACCAAGTATCCTGCCGATTTCAACGCCTTTCCTGAGAATCAGGAAAGTCGGCGTCCCAGTGACTTTGAAGTCTCTCTTGAAGGTCGCGAGGAATGCTTCCTCAGGCAAAACGACCTTTAATTTTTCGCGATACAGTTCGGCGACCTCCTCGACGATCTTTCGCTGTTTGGGAAACTCATCATCCTGGGGCATGCACAGCAACAGAACGAGCCTTGGTTCAACGACCACTTCATCTCGAAAATTTTCAGGGTGTATCTTATGAACTAAAGGGGCCATACGTTTGCATCGAAACCTTGGAATTTTTACAACATGGGAGTTCAAGAAACATGCCGGACCACGCTGAGCGTCAAAAATCGGCAATAGCGCATAGGTAGCTGATTTCAAAAGGCAAATTTAATAAAAAATCTGGGCAAGGTCGTTCGCTGGAAAGCATCGTGTGGCATTGTCACACTAGTGGGGCGATGCAGATG
>CAYUCJ010000291.1:0-4514 GCA_964443285.1 uncultured Desulfobacteraceae bacterium
TTTCACTGAAAAATCCCAGAAACCCCTTTACTGCGTTGCCGATAAAATGCTTTTCTCTCTCTTGCGTCGGGCCATCCATTTTTGCAAGGGCGATGAGATTCGGATCTTTCGAAAGCAAGGCTTCCACGCACCGCCTTTCCAGATCCTCCGCCCCCAGGGCAATCTCTTGTTGGATCCAGCCCTTCCAGGACAACACCTGAACCCGAAACCTTTCCAACATGAGGTGAGAGCTTTCCGCCCGCCCGAAGTGGGCGTACAATATGGGTTGATCTTCGAGAGCCAGGAGGCGGTCCACACTCGCCAGGAACACCTCCAGGAAAAACCTGGGCGGCGTCGCGGGACGGAGATATTCCTCCCCCCCGACCCTCATGAAAGTACCGGCCGCTTCCCCTGGAAAAAGCCGGTTCCGGCAGCTGAAACTCAGATGGTGCTGGGCGTGACCCGCGGTCTCTATCACGGTCACACCCGCTACCTGTGCCCTGGTGTGCGGGACAATACGGTCTAATGGTACGGGTTTGGGTTTTCCGTAGGATTCCGCAATTTCCCCCAAGACCTTCAAGCTTCCGCTCCAAAGCCTCACGGGATCAGCCAGGTTGACGGCGCCTTTCTCGTGACAGACGACCCTGGCCATGGGGTAACGGGCAAGGACATCCGCAAGAGCGCCTGCATGGTCCAGATGAATATGCGTGAGCAGGATGTAGTCTATTCTATTTATCTCAAGCCTTGCAAGGTTTTCCATCAGGCGGCCGCAGGTATTGGCCGGGCCCACATCCACCAGCAGGGTGAGATCATCCTGATAGAGCCATGAACCGATAAAGCCGTCAAAGCCGGGTCTTTCCTGTTTGATTTCAATCAGTGTTTCCATGAAACACTCCCATCGAGTCTCTTGATTTGGCTGTCTGGCTAGGCTGTCATCACAAATATAAGTCCAGTTGATCAGCATTTCTATCTCATTTGATAAGATCGCAGAAAAGCAAACCGGAAAATATCTTCCAAGTCATCATTTTTTGCTCAATAATTTTACCATTGTTCCGATATTTCTATAGAGTAACAACTTTTGTCTTTTGGGAAGCCACCATTTCTGACCACAATAACTCAGGAGAAAAGTGCAAACTGCCATGGGTATATCAAGTATAAGAAGAATTCTGGTTGTTGACGATGAAGAAATGATACGGAGGACTGCAGGGGCCTTTCTAGAAAAGATCGGTTATGAGTGTGAGACTGCCAACGATGCAGAACAAGCCTTTGCGGCCCTTTCACATAAGCCTTTCGAGTTGGTCATTTCAGACATTTCCATGCCTGGAATGGACGGCATCCAACTCATGAAAAAGGCTAGAGGTCCTCACCCCGAACTGGCATTCATGATCATGACGGGATATACGGTCGATTACAGCTACGCCGAGATCATCGTTGCGGGAGCTTCCGACTACATCCCCAAACCTTTTGACCTCAGAGAACTGAAGGCCAAAATAGAGAGAATCGATCGCGAAAAGGCGATCCTGGCCGATCTTCAGGAAAGCAATGACCAATTGGAATCAGCCATCGAAAGAGCCAACCAGATGGCTGTCCAGGCCGAGCTGGCTTCCATGGCAAAGAGTGAATTCCTTGCCAATATGAGCCATGAGATACGCACCCCCCTGAACGGGGTCATCGGCTTTACGGACATGCTCCTGGATACCCAGCTTTCCGAGGAACAGACAGACTTTGCGAGCACCATCAAGAGGAGCGGTGAGGCCCTGCTCTCCCTGATCAACGACATACTGGATTTTAGCAAGATCGAGGCCGGCCAGATGGACCTCGAGGAAATTGATTTCGACCCGGAGATACTCTGCCATGATGCGTGTGACCTGATTCGCCCAAAGGTTGATGGAAAGGATATCGAAATTCTTTGTCGGATAGGAGACGACGTCCCCACCCGGGTCAAGGCAGATCCGCACCGCTTCCGGCAGGTCCTCGTCAATCTGATGGGTAATGCGAGCAAGTTTACCGAGGTGGGGGAGATCGTGCTCTCGCTCGAAATAGAAGAGGAAAAAGATGGGCAGCTCGGGTTTCATGTCACAGTAAGTGACACGGGCATAGGGATTCCTGAGGAGAACCTTGGGACCATTTTCGAACCCTTTGAGCAGGCTGATGGATCCACTACCAGGAAATACGGAGGGACAGGTCTAGGGCTCTCCATCTGCAAAAAGATCTCGGAGCTCATGGATGGGGACGTCTGGGCCGAAAGCAAGTTGGGTAAAGGGACCGCCTTCCATTTCACGGGCAAGGTCCAAAAATCATCTGAAAATCCAGTTAGAAAAACCTTGCCTGCCTCCCTTCGGGGTAAGAAGATCCTCATCGTGGACGACAGCCAGACGAACCTGGATATCCTCCGCAATGTGCTGGAATCCCTGGACATGAAAGTGCAGGCGCTCAAGGATGGCATTGAGGTCGTTTCCACCTTGGAAAAGGCCCTCGAAGCCAATGCTCCGTTTGACCTCTGTATCGCAGATATCAGGATGCCCGGGATGAATGGTTACGAAGTGGCAGCCGCCATCCGAAAGGCTCCCATGCCCCTGTCCGACTTGCCCTTGCTGGCCTTTTCCTCATCGGTCGTGCGTGCCGCCAAGAGGTGCCAGAAAGCAGGGTTTGACGGTTTTCTCCCCAAACCGGTGCCCAGGAAGAAACTCTTCAAAATGATCGAACAGCTCATTGGAAGAAAAGTGGTCGAAGGGGAGGAGGAAAAAGGTAAGGAACGACCTCTCGTAACGCAATATTCCGTGCGGGAGGAGATGAAACGTTCGGTTTCCATTCTCCTGGCAGAGGACAACCCCGTCAACCAGAAACTGGCATCCATGATGCTCAAGAAGGCCGGATACCACGTGGAAATCGCAAACAACGGCAAAGAGGCTGTGGAGAAATATGTCGACGATCCCACGGCCTTTCACCTCATTTTCATGGACATTCAGATGCCCGAAATGGACGGGATGCAAGCCGCAACAAAGATCAGAAAGCTCGAAAACGGGAAAACCCAACCCGGAAACGGGTCCCCTGACCACCACGAAT
Organism: uncultured Desulfobacteraceae bacterium; assembly: GCA_964443285.1. GTDB lineage: Bacteria > Desulfobacterota > DSM-4660 > Desulfatiglandales > Desulfatiglandaceae > CAYUCJ01. Next base: position 3,046 of record CAYUCJ010000291.1, read on the forward strand.
CGCTCCATATCCCTATCATTGCCATGACCGCCAATGCCATGGCAGGGGACAGGGAAAAATGTCTCAATGCCGGGATGGACGACTACATCCCAAAACCCATTAAGAGAGAACTCGTATTTCAGGTGATTGACAGGTTCGTCTTGAGCAAGGAGGCATCATGAACATCAAGGAACTCGCGGAAGGGTTGGGACTGGAAGAGGATGAATACGTGGAGATCCTGGAACTCCTCGTGGATTCCGGCACCGAGGACATTCTTTCGCTGGAGGCCGCGGCCGGAAAGAATGACGCAGAAGGGGCCGTCAGGGCCGCACACTCCCTCAAGGGAGCTGCGGCCAACATGGGTCTTGTGGAGCTTTCCGAGATAGCCAAAGAAATCGAGTTCAGGGCCAAGGAGCAGGATCTGAACGGTATGGAAGAAAAGATCAAGGCCCTCAAGTCTGAATTCAAACCAATCGTGGATCTTATTCAAGGTTAGTATTTTCTTTGGAGTGCCCTTTTGAACAACGATTTTCCCATACTGGTCGCTGAAGACAACCCGGTCTCCCGCAAGCTGCTTGAAAAGACCCTTGCGAAGGCAGGCTACGACGTCTCCACGGCCCGGGACGGACGTGAGGCTTTGGGTCTTTTTGACGAACGCTTTTTCCCCATCGTCCTGACCGACTGGATGATGCCCGAAATGAGCGGGACGGAACTCTGCAGGGCCATCCGGGGAAAGCCCGGCAACGGCTATGTCTTCATGATTCTCCTGACCGCCAAGGACTCCAAGGAGGACATTGTCGAGGGCCTCGAGGCCGGGGCCGACGATTACCTCACCAAACCCTTCAACCGGGCCGAGCTCATGGCCCGCCTGAAAACCGCCACCCGCATACTTGAACTGGAGAGGTCCCTCAAAAAGGCCAACGAAGAGATCAAGGCCCTCTCCATAACGGATTCCCTGACCGGGTGCTTTAACAGGGGCTATCTCAACGAAAAGCTACCCCGGGAGATCAAGAGGGCCACCAGGTATGACCACGACCTCTCCGTCGTCCTCTGCGACATTGATCACTTCAAGAAAGTGAACGACACCTACGGTCACCAGGTGGGGGACACGGTCCTCAAAGCCTTTGCCAGGTGTCTTTTGGATTCGGTTCGCGAGGGAATCGACTGGGTGGACAGATATGGCGGGGAGGAGTTCCTGGTGGTGCTCCCGGAAACACCGTTTGAGGACGCTGCCCGGGTGGCGGAGAGGCTCCGGACATCCGTCGCGGGTAAAGACATCAAGACTTCTAAAGGTGTCCTCCGCATCACCGCCAGCTTCGGGGTAACCGGAATTCATGCCGGCACGCCTGACTCCCTTAACTCGCCGGATTCCATGGTCAAAATGGCCGACGACAACCTCTACCGCGCAAAAGAAGAAGGCCGCAACACTGTTCGCGGCCAACCCCTGTAAGAGCAAGCTCCGCTTCCGGAGATCTCTTGCTCACCAGAAG
>CAYUCJ010000292.1:0-4503 GCA_964443285.1 uncultured Desulfobacteraceae bacterium
GGCCCCCCCATGGGCCATGCCGAAGATGTTCTCCATGTCCGGGGTAAAGTCCATCCGGACTCTGGAAAAGCCCTTCTCAAGATCAACGAGCCTCAAGTTGAGTTTCCGGGAAAAGGGTTCTTTTGCCACCTGCCCGAACATCGCCTTGCGTATGCTTTCATCCATGTCGGTTCCTCCACAACGGTCACCCATTTTCTCCCACGTTGAAACCCGGCTTTCCGACGCTTGTCAACACCGCTAAGCGCCTCGTTGAAAGTGATTGACAAGAATCGGACTGTTCAGCGGCACTCCAAAGTGTCGGTGATATACCGGACACTTCGAAAGAAACATAAATGTCACCGGCTTGTTTGAAGGCATGCTTTCAGAGAACGTTTCAAAATTGCCGCCCCCTTTGGAGATAATCAAATCAGCCTCTTCGATCAGAGACTGCACTTCCCGTGAACACCGGCCCAACAATGTCCCCGGCAATGGTCCATCTATCCCGTTGCCTACCACATGAGCAAACGCTTCCATTCCTAAATCTCTTGCATCTTCCTCGGTAACATCGTTTAGGGCCGGCAGAGACCTTACAACGTAGTACACATTCAATTTATACCTGCTCCCGGCTGTTTCTATGAAAAGCTTGTCAAGGACAGCTTCACCGGCATTATCAGCCAGGTAAACGAGGAGATGGCATTGTTCGAGCTTTTCCACAAACAGGGCATAATCCGCCTTCCGAATATCTATCTCTTCAAGCCTTGTTCTCATGCCTTGGATCATATCGGACGGCCGATTTGAAACCATCGCGTCAATTGCATTTCCCAGGATGGCCAGCTTCAAGGCCGTGAAAAGGGGTTCATCGGAATGATTGACCATCTCTTGAAGTGAAGGATAGATCTCCAGGAGTTTCCTGTTCTGGGCCACTTTATCGTTGAGGAAAGGATCGGCCTCCTTTGTATAGTCAGCTATGATTGTCATGACTTCTTCTACGACTTCCGCGCTTGTCATGTTCCATGACTCCCCTCTTAAGGCGGGAACATGGAGGACCTTTTTGAAAACCGCTTTCGCTTCGTCCGGTCCGCTCACTGTCTTTCGCAAGGCATTAAGAGACATATTCAATATGCATGGGATGCAATCCGGCTCAATCAACATTGAGTTTTACCTTTTTAGACCATTTCATCATCTATTCACCCAAACCGCAACCCATAGCAAACAAATGACCTATTCACAAATGATAACAGCGTCTAATACAGTCAGGCCATTTTGGTGCACCCGCACAGGATTCAAATCCATTTCCTTGATTTCCGGGTGATGACTGACCAGATGACCTATTTTCAGCAACGTTTCGGCCAGTTCTCCCTTGTCATACACGGGTCCGCCGCGCCACCCCTCAAACAAGACGCTGCTTTTCAGCTCATCAATCATGTCCCGCGCATCGAAAAGGGAGAGAGGAGCCAAACGCACGGCGACATCGTTTAATGCCTCTGCTTTGGTTCCACCCAGGCCGATCAGCACCGTCGGTCCGAAGCTGGGATCGTTGGCGGCGCCGATAATCATCTCCAGACCCTCGGCTGCCATTTCTTCAAGGAGATATCGCCTTTCTCCCCCGGCTTCGATTTTGTCGATCTCCTCCAATGCCGACATCAATTGCTTTTCCGTTCGGATATCGAGTTGAACTCCGCCCACCTCTGTCTTGTGGGCTATTCCGGGAGCGAGAATTTTCAAGGCACAGACCACTCCAAGTTCACGGAACCCGTTTTTTACCTCCTGGTGCGACGTGCATACGACACGGGACGGCGTATGGATTCCGAACTTTTCCAGAATCGATTTTGCAGCTGCCTCATCAGTCGCATGCTCTATGGGATCAACCGGTATGAAGTCACCAGAGTGCTCCTGAACCCTCTGCCTTCTTCGATAGGCCCCCTTCGCGTCTTCGATCAAGGCGTGCGTTGCCCCGGCAGTCCTGTCGGGCGATACGAAGGAAGCGACATGATTGGATTCGAGTTCTTTTTGCGTAGGCAATACGTGCTCCGGCAACCCTGCGGTACCGAACACCATGGGAAGCCGTATCTTTTTTTTCATCTCTCCAAACAGCATCACGGGATCTATGACCGCGGGTTCGTCAATGGCGAAAGTCACCAGAACGTCAATGGCCGGATCTTCCGCCACGGCGAGCAATACATCTGGAAATGTGGGGCTCGGACGTCCCGTGTCCACCGGGTTTTTTATGAATGTCATGGGTGGAATCAACTGTCTGATTCGCTCCACTGTCGAAGGATCCAACTCCGGCATATGGACGGAATGGCTGCGAAGATAATCCGCGATCACCATTCCCGGCCCCGCCTGACCGGTGAGAAGACCAACCCCGGGGTTGGGATGGGCCTTGAGGCGCACCTTGGAAAGCAGGTTGGCTGCATCCACAAGATCATTGCTTGAAGACACGACAACGGCCCCCGCCTGAATCAATGCGGCCTTCTTGAGGGCAAATGATCCCATGAGATTTCCCGTGTGAGAAACCGCAAAATCCCCGATGTCCGCCTGTCCCACGGGAAACACGACGACCGGTTTTCTTTCTGTTGCCCCGCGGACCGCTTCAAAGAGCTTTCTCCCTTCACTTACGCCTTCCAGGTAGAGAGCGATCACCTTCGTATCAGGGTCATCTGCCAGGTATTCCACTACGTCGGCCACGCCCACATCAGCGCCGTTTCCGATTCCCGTCGCCAGGCTGATCCCGAGTTGTTGGCCGTGGATTACGGATGCCAATATGAGATTCATGGCCCCGCTCTGGGAAACAACACCGATAGAGCCCGCTTTCAGTTGGCCGATCCAGGGCGTAAAATTCGCAGAAACCCCCGCCTTGGGATTTCCAAAGCCGGCGGTATTGGGACCCAGCAGGCGGATACCATACCTGTGGCAAACAGAAAGGATCTCATCCTGAACGGACCTTCCTTCTCCGCCGGTCTCGCCGAAACCGCCGCCAATGATGAGAGCGGCCCCTGCACCGTTTTCACCGGCTTCCACTAGAACACTTGCACATCCCTTTGCCGGAATGGTGAGGACAACGAGGTCAACGGATCTGTCAACGGCCTTGAGCGTGGGGTAGACCTTAAAGCCAAGAATTTCATCAGCTCCCGGGTTAATGGGGTACAGGTCCCCCGGAAAATGCCTCAGGGCATATACCATCTGATATCCGGCCTTATACGCATCGTTTGAAGCCCCCACCACTGCAATGGACCGGGGCTTAAACAGTCTATCTAAAGATGAAATGGTACGTCTCCTTTCCCGGAAAAAATAAATGCGATTGACTTACATGCCGCTCAAAGAATAATGATGTAACGAATTTGGCACGGAACCGTGCCATTCGGAATATCAGGCAGCATCACCGCAAAACAAAAGACTACCGGGTTCAGTACCTGTCCTCAATCGCCTTAACCAGATTGGTCATTACCGTATAGAAAGGTACCGGGACTCCTTTTTCCCGCGCGTATTCAACGACTTTTCCCCCGAGGAAATCAATTTCCGTCCGGGTCTTGTTGGCGACGTCCTGACACATTGAATCCTTATGAATTCCTACCTTCTCCAGGTAAGCCAGTGCCTGCGAAAGATAGCCTTCGCCAAGGTCGCAACCTACCGCCTTGGCAACAGCCAGCGCCTCCTGAAAGCAGGCCTCGGCGATTTCCCGGGTGGGGGGAAACGCAAGGGCATCCTGTATAGTCCGGTCGGTGACTGCGCAAATGGAAGCCATCGTACACTTCATGATCATCTTTTTCCAGACATAAAATTTGATGTCGTCAACGAATTCAGTGTCCAGCCCGCATCGGGTAAGCCGTTCGGCCAGTTGAAGCCCGAGTTCCCTATTCTCAGGTACCACGCTTCCCAGGTGATTCGGTTTGTTGAAAAATGCCGTTTCAATGCTCCCCGGCCCTTTTATGGAAACACCATAATTGAGAGACATCCGGAAAGCCGCATCTGCGCCGAATCTCTGGGCAATGAGATCTTCGGTTCCCAGGCCGTTATGGGTGCTGACAATCTTTGCGCCGGACTTGAAAACGACCTCTAAGTCATCCAGCACTCGAGGAAGGTGAAACGTCTTGGTAGAAAGGAAAAAGAGATTCGGACTGATCTCTTTCAAATCTCCGATACGGGGGAAAAAATGCTCTACCGGCACCTGATAAGAGAGGGCCCCCGTGATCTTCAGCCCATGCAGTCGCAGCTCTTCTCCCAGGCCTGGCCTGGGATCGACAAGTACTATTTCCGGGTCCTTGCTAAGAAGTGCAGCGGCCAGAACTCCACCTGTTGCACCTACACCTAATATTGCAATTTTCAGATCTTTCATGGTTTCCTCCCTGAACCCAATTTCATAAATCTCAATTTCGGCACCCCATCCGTCTTTCTCTACCCGTGGTAAGGATCTCCTTTTCTCAACACCTCTCGCCGGAAGATGTAATCATACTAAAGAAGAAACCGGGAACACAAGTGGAAGATTCTCCCCCATTTTTCCGCTCACAGAATCCAAAACCTCTT
>CAYUCJ010000293.1:0-4470 GCA_964443285.1 uncultured Desulfobacteraceae bacterium
TGCAAATTCCATCAGGTCAGGGAGCCTTGCCATGGTCCCGTCGTCTTTCATGATTTCACAAATGACGGCGGCCGGTTTGAGCCCTGCAAGCCTGGCCAGATCGACAGAACCTTCGGTCTGGCCGGTACGGAAAAGGACGCCTCCCCTCCTCGCCCTGAGAGGAAACACATGACCAGGCTGAACCAGGTCTTCAGGCTTCACATCATCCCGTGTTGCCGTCAAAATGGTGTGGGCCCTGTCTGCCGCGGATATGCCCGTTGTCACACCTTTTCGCGCCTCAACAGATACGGTGAAGGCCGTATTGAACTTGGACCGATTGTCATAAACCATGAGGGGCAGCTGAAGCTTTTCCACGATCTCCGGGTCCAGGGCCAGACAGATCAGTCCCCTCGCGAAACGTGCCATAAAATTGATCGCCTCAGGGGTAACCTTTTCCGCAGCAATGGTCAAATCCCCTTCGTTTTCGCGATCCTCATCGTCTACCAGGATAATCATTTTACCCTGTTTCATGTCTTCAAGAACTTCATCTAACTTTGCAATGGTCATTTTACTCACCAAACCCGTATTTTGTCAGCATCTCGCGGCTGATCCCGGAAGCTGCTCCTTTACGAAAAGATTGTTTTTGAAAGAACTTCTCCACATATTTGCCTATCAAATCCACTTCAATATTGACCCTGTCCCCCGGCCGCCTGTCCAGAAGCGTGGTCTCTCTTCCGGTCTGGGGGATAATATTCACGTCAAAAAACGTTTCTCCGCAACGGTTGATGGTCAGGCTGATGCCGTCCACAGCTATGGATCCCTTTTCAATCGTGTATCGGGACAAACCCTTGGCCATCTCGACCCTCAGGAACCACGACTTTTCTTTCTGTTCCTTCTTTATGATTTTCCCCGTCCCGTCGATGTGTCCTGAAACCAAATGACCTCCCAGCCGGTCAGAAAGGCGGAGGGCCCGTTCGAGATTGATCTCATCCTTTTCACTCAGGGAGCCGAGGGTGCTCCTGGACAGGGTCTCCGCCGAGACATCCATGGCAAAGCCATCAGGGTTCAACTCGGTCAAGGTGAGACAAACCCCGTTAACGGCCACGCTGTCCCCAAGCCTCAGTTCCTCCATGGGAAAGAGGGGCATGACGCTCATTTTCATGTCCCTGCCGGACCGCTGAATCGATCTGATGCTCCCTTTTCCCTCTATGAGACCGGTGAACATGATTCGAGGAATCCTTTCCCCTGTGCCTCACTTTTTGCTTCAAGGGCATCCCGACAATAGCCCTCGGCGTTAAGATGGGCACTAGGATATCGCTTCATAGTCCGGATAACCCGTCACGAGTATATCATCGCCAAAGCGTCTCACCTCGAGATCCCTGAGTGGAAGGCTCTTTGCCATCGAACGGGGACCGGGGCCGCCCGCCATGGGAAAGCCGTCTCCTCCCCCGAGAATTTTGGGAGCCTTGAAAATAACAAATTTATCCACCAGTTTTTCCCTCAGGAGAGAGCCCACTATTTTTGATCCTCCTTCCACCAGGATCTGCATGATCTCTCTTTTACCCAGTATATTCATCAGGGCTGACATGTCAATTCCGGCTTTTCCGGTGGGGCAGATCACCACGGAGGCTCCCCTCTTCTCAACCTCGTCGATGGTCTTCCTGCTCACGCCCGGACCCACCACCAACAGCGTATCTGCGGATGAATCCAGACTGAGCACACGTGCCTGAAGGGGAGTCCGCAAGTGGGTATCCACTACGATTCTCAGGGGGTCTTTTCCCTTACCACGCTTCAGCCTGCAGGTCAATTGCGGATCGTCCGCCAGGACCGTACCGACACCAACCATCACCGCGTCTACTCGGTCCCTGAGCCGATGAACCAAGGCTCGGGAACGTTCATTGGAGATCCACTTGGAATCCCCCGAAGCCGTGGCCGTCCATCCGTCCAGGGTCAACGCGGATTTCACGACGATGAAGGGTCGCTTTGAGGCAACATACTTTACAAAAGCCTCGTTGAGGCGACGGCATTCCGGTTCGAGGACACCGGTCTCCACCTCGACGTTCCTGGCAGCCAGATAACCACACCCGCCCCCCTTGACTCCAGGGTTGGGGTCTTCCATTCCGACGACCACCCGATTAATCCCCCCATCCAGAATCGCCTTTGTGCAGGGGGGTGTCCTGCCGGTATGGTTGCACGGCTCGAGAGTTACATAGAGGGTGGCTCCTTTCGCGCTTCCGCCGATCTTTTCGAGGGCTTCAATTTCCGCGTGGGGAGCCCCGGCCTTCCGATGATAACCCTTTGAAACGACCTTTCCATCCCTCACGATGACAGCCCCCACCGCCGGATTGGGAGCCGTGCGACCGAGCCCTTTTTCGGCCATTCGAATGGCCTCTTTCATGAATTCCGAATCTCTCTTTTCCTGCAAGCCCATTTCGGTTTCAAAAGATCCTTTTTTGTCGTGTTACGCACATCCGGAATTTTCAGGATGGTCATAGGCCCAATCGCAGGGAACGATTCACCTAAATGACTGATCAAGGTGGGTATGCCCAGCGGGACCTGCGGAGAGGTGACAGCCGCCGGAAAGTATTATGGTAAGTCCGCTTCCTTTTTCGATTTCAGGATGTCCTCGAGTTCGGCCATGAATTCCTTGATATCCTTGAATTGTCTGTAGACGGACGCGAACCGGACATAGGCCACTTCATCCCATTCCCTGAGCATCTCGATGACCCGCTCCCCGATCTCCTTGCTCTCAATCTCCTTCTTGCCCAATTCCTGAAAGTGGAGTTCCAGATTGTCCACAAACTCTTCAATCTTGGTGGCGCTGACCGGTCTCTTCTGACAGGCACTGCGGATCCCTGAAATGATCTTTTCGCGGCTGAACGGCTCTCTTCGGCCGTCCTTTTTAACGATCATGGGGAGAACATCTTCAAGCTTTTCATAAGTGGTGAAACGCCTGTCGCATTCGATGCACTCGCGGCGACGTCGAATCGTCCGGCCATCCTTACTCAGCCTTGAGTCGATGACCTTGTTATTGATCTCGCTACAAAAGGGGCATTTCATGGATGAAACCTCGTCATGGCTACTTTTGCCTCATTCAACATCTGGTCAGCCAGGGGATCATCATATCCCTCATCGTAGCAGATGGAACGGATCCCGGCATTAATGATCATCTTGGAACAGATCACGCAGGGTTTGTTCGTGCAATAGAGTGTCGAGCCCTTTATGGATATGCCGTGAAAGGCGGCCTGGATGATGGCATTTTGTTCTGCGTGGAGTCCCCTGCACAACTCATGTCTCGTACCCGAAGGGATGGATGTGTTTTCCCGCAGGCACCCCACCTCCAGACAGTGTTTCATGCCTGCAGGCGCCCCATTGTATCCGGTTGCCAGGATCCTCTTGTCCTTGACCAGAATCGCCCCGACATTCCGCCGTATACAGGTCGATCGGCTGGCGGCAACCCTGGTAAAGGTCATGAAATATTCCTCCCAGGAAGGTCTCACCAAATTAATCCCCCCTCATCGGTTCGGCGTATACCGGATAGGCCTCACACAACTCAGAGACCACCTCATGTGCCTTTTCCAGGACGCCCGTCGACGAAGGTCTCTCCAGCACATTCATGATAACTACGGCAATGGTTCTCATAGCCTCCTCATCCATTCCCCGGGACGTAAGCGCAGGAGTTCCAAGACGAAGACCGCTGGTGATTTTTGGTCCTCTCCTGTCAAACGGGACGGTATTCTTGTTGGCCACGATTCCCGCCTCGCCCAGGGCCTTTTCCGCCTCCAGACCGGTTATTTTTCTGCGGCTCAGGTCCAGCAGTATCAAGTGGTTGTCCGTTCCTCCTGAAACCAGGTCCAATCCTGCGCCTGTCAGCTCATCCGCAAGGACCCTGGCGTTCCTGATGACCTGGCGCTGGTAGGTTCGGAAGTCCGGTCTCAGCGCCTCTCCGAAGGCGACCGCCTTGGCCGCAATGACATGCATCAGGGGTCCCCCCTGTATGCCTGGAAAAATCCCCTTGTCCAACCTCTCACCGTTGAGTTCTTCCGCCAGAATGAGGCCTCCGCGGGGCCCCCTCAACGTCTTGTGGGTGGTCGATGTCACAAAATCGGCCAAACCCACGGGAGAAGGGTGCAGGCCGGCAGCCACGAGACCTGCGATATGGGCCATGTCGGCCATCAGGTAAGCGTCTGCCGCTCGTGCGATTTCCTTGAAGGCCTGAAAATCGATGAATCTTGGATAGGCACTCGCTCCCGCAATAATCATACGGGGCCGGTGTTGTTTCGCCAGATCCATGACCCGGTCGTAATCAATCCGGTGGGTTTGGGGGTCCACCCCGTAGTGAAAGGCCTTAAACAGCTTTCCTGAAAAACTCACGGGGCTGCCGTGGCTCAGGTGGCCCCCATGTGACAGATCCATGCCCAGAATAGTGTCACCCGGTTTCATGAAGGTAAAATAGACGGCCATGTTGGCCTGGGAACCGGAGTGAGGCTG
>CAYUCJ010000294.1:0-4430 GCA_964443285.1 uncultured Desulfobacteraceae bacterium
ATGGCAAAGCCACTGAACTCTGACCTTGCCCTCAGGACAAGGTTTTCACTGTTAGAATAAAACCGGATCTAAATCCGCACGTAAAAAAAAAGTGCTACAACCATTAGCGCTCAGCCACGGTCATGGTTTTCAACCCGCATATTTAGTTGTCAGTGCTCACTTTTTAGTTTCGCAAGTAATCAACAACGGTATGTGTATTATTCAGACTTGCCGATCTAAAGAATGATTATCCGAAACTGGAGTCTTCACGGGTCGGTTTTCTTAAGGATAAAATAAATATATGTCAATTGACCCTGGCAAAACAATCCTTTCTGAAAATGCAAGAATCACTGATATCGTAAATGTAACCTGAAAGGTGGAACCCATCATGACCGAAAAAAGAGATGTCTATGTGCAAAAACTGAAAGCCAAAATGGATGAATGGAACGCCGAGATCGACAAACTGGCAGCAAAGGCCGATCAGACAGACGCCGAGGCGAAAATTGAGTATCATAAACAGTTGGAGGACCTAAGGGCAAAACGCAAAGATCTTGAGGATAAGATTGCAGAACTGCAACAGGCCGGCGAGTCTGCCTGGGAGGATCTCAAACAAGGTCTTGAAAATTCCTGGGAGATTCTAAAGACCAGCTTCAGCAAGGCCAAATCCGAGTTCGAACGGGGCTACAGGCAAGAACGGGGAGAGTAATATGGATGCTGTTTATTCATCAGTATCATCCAAAAATAGACAACTGAGGCGCACGCGGGGGCTGAAGAGCAATGGAACTGACAACCTCAAGTTTCACTTTCGTCAAGGAATTGGCTAATTTCTCCTACAAGTTGTCCGCTTTGGACCGCGTTTGGAATATCCTGTTTCCAGATCAAAGGGATAGGTGGAATTACCTACATGTCAACAAGTACAAACACACATTCTACATCACTCATGTCAGCGGCGGTGTGGACGGCCTGGAGGTCGAACCGAACAAGGGTGTGCGAGCAATAGACCCCATGGGGGCTTCTTCTCCCCACGGGGCTGAAAACCGCGGTCAATGGGTCACGACATGGGAATCGCTGATCATATCTGCGCGCAAATGGCTGAAAGTTGCCCGGAAAGACTGGATAAAGGCCAACAAAAGAATTAATGTCGAGTACCCCTTACATTACCGATATGGTATCGCCCCCAATGCTCTCGTACGCGCTTCTCTCCCTGATATCTACCGGCTGGACAAGGAATTCGGCAAGGACAGGACCCGGAAACTGGTGCGTCTGGTCGAAGATGGCTTTTTCTTTAAAGCGGGGAAGATGCCCCATCAACGAGGAGTCCCTTGCAATGAAAAAAGATGCCCAGAATGTGGCGCAAAGATGGTGAGAGGGGGTTCCGATCACCATTTGCTTATTAAAGAAAGTAAAAGAAAAAGTTAAAAAAATGAGACGCCATGGTCACTAAGAAAGACTTAATCGGAAATGTTTTGATGCGGGAGATCATTACAATTAGGGCTGACACCCTCTGGAAAATGCTTAGCCTGAAAGTAAAGGGGCGTTTACCAAAGGTTGAAGACGAAGGGGCCACGGGCGCGTTTGACAATAAGGGTGCCCTATTTATACCTGGAGGTTTGATATACGGGGATGTTGATGAGAAGCCAATAAATTACGAATCTTATAGCAAAATCGAAACCAAGGAGTTTAGAAAAAAAATCAGGTCAGCCATGCATTTTGATAATGCAACCTTGCTCTATCCCGATGGCATGGTAACAGCTATTAATCTTGACAGTGGCTTCTTCTCCAAGGCGGCGAGAAGAATTTTTAGCTACAAGAAGGCAGCATTGAAAAGGAAAAAGAGCGTGAAAAATAGCGCAGCGTTCAAATTATCTTCGAATGACATCACCTACAGCCACTGCCCCACTTACATAAAAGGACCCTACGGAGCCCGAACTAGGCTTAGCTCGTGTATATCTGTTGGACTAATAGAACCGCCAATGTACTATGCCTATTGCATGGCGGAGTTTGGATTAAGTAAAGATCAAGAAAGGTCATTTATCAAAAGACTGGATGATACCCAAAGATCTGTAATGGGGGAAAATGGATCAATTCTTTATGCCCCTTACATTGTTGTTTGCCACAGCACCAGATACAGAGAGAAAGCACTTACTGGTATCACCCGAATTTTAGGAATTGGCAAATTCGGGGAATTTGCGACCTTCTCTTTAGAAGAAGCCACAAGAAATCTTCTCCAGGAAACAAAACTTAAAAAGGATGAATTCAGTTCCACAGAAATTTTTGCCGAATTTGAAGGTATAAAAGTGGTAGGGGTTTTGCGCATTTATGCACCGACAACTCCCGGAAAAAGGTCCTCCAAAACGATTACGAGGCTTATCTCTCCAACAATTGATTTAGGACTCGATATCCAGAAGATAGAGAAAGAAGCAAGAAAACGTTATGAAATTCAATAGCTTTCACTTAAGGGAATGAAATTTTATGGAATTCGATCTGCGATAAATCGGACCTCGGGCTTAAGAATATGGTGCCCCATGTAACTGAAACGGGCGAAAGGAACAACAAAAATGGAACTTCAATTTTGGGGCGTACGCGGATCGATTCCCGTGCCAGGGCCTCATACTGTCAAAGTAGGTGGGAACACCACCTGCGCAAGCCTTCGTCTCGATGATTACATCCTTGTCTTTAATGCGGGGACTGGCATCCGGCAATTGGGGCATTACCTTGATGACGAAGAGCGGTCCCGCTGGAAGGGGAGTGTATTTCTAACACACTATCACTGGGACCATATTCAAGGCCTCCCCTTTTTCGGTTGGTTATGGCAATGGGTCGAATGGGGTCGGGCCAAGTGTCGAATGGGGTCGGACCGAGCTATCACGAGCTATCATATTGATTCTCAATCAGTATTTCGCCAAAAGTACTCATTTTGAGGCCTTAGAACCGCATTTTCATCCCCAAAAATAGCCTTCTAAGCCCTCAAATAGGCGCATTTCAATATAATTATGCCAGTATTTCAATCAGTTGCCTTCACTTCCCTTGGTCCGACCCAATGCCACCCGTGGCCGTTAGTGGTTGTCATTAACCCGGATAATCAGTTTTCCGAAGTTCTCACCGCTTAACATGCCGATAAATGCGTTGGGTGCATTCTCTAATCCATCGACAATATGCTCGCGGTATTTTATCTGGCCTGCACCAAGCCATTGAGACATGTCTTTTGCAAATTCCTCGTAGCGGTGGCCATAATCATCAAAAATGATGAATCCTTTCACAGTTAATCGTTTGACGAGAATAGTGCTCATAAGAAGAGACAGGCGGTCCGGCCCTTCAGGAAGCTGTGTGGCATTGTACTGGGAAACAAGTCCGCATACAGGGATCCTGGCCTTTGTATTGAGTTTTGGCAAGACCGCATCAAATACTTTACCGCCCACGCTTTCAAAATAAATATCAATGCCCCTGGGGCAAGCCTGGCTGAGTTGCCGGGCAAAATCTAAAGATTTATGATCCAGACACTCATCAAACCCAAGGACATCTTTTGCATAGTTGCATTTTTCGCTCCCCCCGGCAACACCGACAACATGGCAGCCCTTTAATTTCCCAATTTGTCCTACCGTCGCGCCCACCGGACCTGTGGCAGCAGCGACCACGAGAGTTTCTCCCGGTTTGGGCCGGCCGATATCCAATAATCCCATGTAAGCGGTAAACCCCGGCATACCTAATATCCCCAATGCATAGGAGGCATTTTCAGGCGCATTTCCCAACCGGGTCAGGCCGGTCCCATCTGAAAGCGCATAATCCTGCCAGCCACTGTAAGCAAGGACCCATTCACCCTCCTTGTAATCGGGGTGCCGGGATGTTTCAACCTGAGAAATGGTTGCCCCCACCATCACTTCATCAATCTTAACAGGGTCGGCATAGGATGGTGCATTACTCATCCTGCCCCGCATATAAGGGTCAAGGGAGAGATACTCGGTGCGCAGAAGTACCTGGCCTTCAGCAGGTACCGGCAAAGGGGTGCTGTCCAGGCGAAAATTTTTTAAAACCGGCGTGCCATGGGGGCGCTTGGCCAGTACGAAACAGCGGTTGTGTTCTTTATTCTGAGACATGATTTACTCCTTTTTATTTTTTTTTAGCAGCGCAATGCAGGGCCTCTTCCATATATAGAGTTGAAAAGCACTTATTACATGAGATGCAGGATGCTTTTTTCCGGTCTCCTGCGGCCCATCTTTTAATAGGTTATGAATGGGGTCAAGTCTGCTCTTGACTCACCATTAAATCCAATTTCAATTTCTCAATCCGTTTTCTGAATTTCCGGTCGGTGGTAGCTTTTTGTTTTGTCCTTCCAATTACTGTACTAACAGAACTGTAACTGTTAATGCCGAACTCTCGACCGATTTCCTCCAACTTACTTCCCACCAAATGTCTCATAAGATAAATCGCCGCATTGCGCGGTTCATTAGTCA
>CAYUCJ010000295.1:0-4414 GCA_964443285.1 uncultured Desulfobacteraceae bacterium
CGGGATTGAGCAGGCGATTCGATCAGGCTTTCTATAAATGGAATGCATCGATAGTGGGGCCGCACATGAATCTCCCTTCCCAAACCATTTCGATTCAGCCTGGTCCCAAAGGTGGCCCCTATCCAGGGTCCGATTACCTGGGACTGGCTCTTCTGGTTTTTCTGGGAAGCGGCATGTCTTTTATCTCTCCGAGGCTCAAGGAATCGAGGAGGATTTATCTCTTTCTGGGTTTCCTCGTGATCTCCATCGGGGCGGCCTCCTTTTCAGGAGTCCTTTTCAGCGCGCCTTTTCCATTGACACTTCTGGTCACATCCCTTGCGGCCATCTATCTCGCCCTGACCTTTTACAGGGCCTACACCCTTGAATCGGTCACCCGCGAATATTTCGATGCCAGCCGATCACTGGGGTTGAACCTCCAGAGTCAGGGACACCTTGATCAGGCACTGGAGAGGTTCAAGGCCTGCCCCCCTGACGAGGATACCCGCGAACTCCTTTATCAGCTGGGCCTGGATTTTGAAGAGAGAGGGATGCCGGGGAAGGCCCTCATGGCTTACGAGCATATCAGAACCAATCATTTCAAGGACGCCCAGAACCGTATCCGACAATTGAAAATAAAAAAGTTTCCCGAACTTGTTCCTGGGGGCATCCCTTTAAGACAGGGGGGCCTTTCAGAGTCCCTCATCCAGACCCGAAAGCAGATCGGTCGGTACCGGATCATGGAAAAACTGGGCAAGGGGACCATGGGTCTGGTCTATAAAGGGCTTGATCCCAAGCTAAACCGGCTTGTCGCCCTCAAGATCATCCGTTTTTCCGACGATTTTAATGAAGAAATGATACAGGAAATAAAGGAGCGGTTCCTGAGGGAAGCGGAAATTGCCGGCAGGCTGTCTCATCCGGGTATCGTGACGATCCATGATGTGGGGGATGACAGTGACCTGACCTATATGGCCATGGAATATCTGGAAGGGGACAACCTGGTGACATACTGTTCCAAAGAAGGCAGACTTCCCTTGACCGCCACCCTAGACGCTATGGCAAAGGTCGCCGAGGCCGTCCACTATGCCCACCGGCAGGGCGTCATCCACCGGGATATCAAACCCGCAAATATCATGCTTCTCAAAGCCGGCGGCTTAAAAGTGACGGATTTCGGGATTGCAAAAGCCATCTCCTCATCCATGACAAAGACCGGGGTCATCCTCGGAACGCCAAACTACATGTCGCCCGAACAGATCATGGGCCACAGGGTCGATGCGCGTACGGACATATTCTCGCTGGGGGTCCTCTTTTTCCAGCTTCTCACCGGCCAATTGCCCTTCCATGGGGAGAATTTGAGCGAGCTTCTCTTTCAGATCACCCAGGGAAGTCATCCGTCCGTCAGGCAATTGGAACCGCGTATCCCTAAGGCCTGCGAGCAGATAATTGACAAGGCCCTTTCCAAGAATCCCGCGGATCGATTCAAAGATGCCGGGCAGATGGCGAGGTACCTCTCCATACTGCTTTCAAAGATAAAAGAGATGTCCAAAACCGGACGTGATTCCGCCGAACCATGAATGAACGGAGGCTAGCAACGTGTTGATCAAAGCGTCAGGCATTACCGATGTGGGTCTCAAGCGGGAAGCCAACGAGGATTGCTTCTCCACGGATGACACGATGGGTCTTTACGTGGTGGCGGACGGCATGGGAGGCCACCTGGCCGGAGAAGTGGCCAGCCGAGTGGCAGTGGAACTCATCAACAAGAGCTTTGCTCAGTGGACGGCATCGGATGCGAACGAAGAGGCTGTTTTCGGCTTGTCGGACCGGACCCTTTCACGAAGAGGAAATTACATATTGGGCAGCATCCGTCTGGCCAACAGGGTCATTCACGAAATGGCCCTCAACCACGATAAATACCAGGGCATGGGCACGACCGTGGCCCTACTGGCAGTGTTTCAGGGGCTCATCATTTCCGCCAATGTAGGCGACAGCCGCATCTATATGCTCAGAAATGGCCATCTGGAAAGGCTGTCCAAAGATCACACAATCGTCGCCGAGCAGGTGGACATGGGCATCATGGACCCCAAGGATGCTGAAACGTCACCTCTCAAGCATGTCTTAACAAAAAACCTGGGTTCTTCTGAAACCGTAAATGCCGAAATATTTGAATTCGAACCGGCGAGCGGCGACCGGTTCCTCCTCTGCTCTGATGGCCTGACCGATCTCATGGCCGATGAAGAAATCCTGCAGATGATCCAGGAGGAAGAGAGTCCTAATATCCTCTGCCGAAATTTCGTGGACGAAGCGCTGAAACGAGGAGGTCATGACAATACCACCGTCATTTCGATCTTTTTGTCCGGTATTGAGCCGCTCTCCTATGGCCCTTTGAAGAAATTAGGCATCTTTCTTGCAAATTCCCTTAACGGGGTGCACAAAATGTCCAGAAAATTGAAGCCATGACACCCTAATTGTGATGTAACCGTAAAAAGTCCGTCCCTGGACTTTTTACTGCCGGAAACCGAAAAGTGCGATTTTCGGTTTCCTTACAAATCAACGGGTTGCGCTGCATCCCATTGACTGGCGTGCCCGTCCATGGGCACTTTGATGACTTCCAACGAAGTCGCTTTATTCAACCGAACTCAGGAGGGGGCCTGAGACTCTTTTTCGGCCCCTTCTCAAAGTGCACTTGGCGCCATACTCCAACATGGACGGCTATTTGGGGTTTACTGTTCCTGAACCCCACGCGAATCTACTGCGTAGCGCTAAACCCCAAATAGGCGGCCATCCCATCCGGCGTGTTTAGAAAGGGTCTGAAAAAGATTGTCAGGACGCCTCCTCTTCGTTGCTCATAGGCTGCCGTTTGCGGCATAAACCAGCTTCCAACGAAGTCATCAATTGTGATTCAAAGCATTCTTGAGGAAAATCGGAAATGGCCAGACTCGTTCTCATGTTCAACAAGCAGGTAATCAAGGAATTCCCATTTCCCAAGGAAAGCGTAACGATCGGCCGAAAATCCGAAAATACCATTTCAATAGATAACCTGGCCGTATCCGGCTATCACGCACGAATCGACAAGACGGGCCCGGACTTTATTCTCACAGACCTTCAAAGCACCAACGGCACTTACGTGAACGACAAGCGGGTCATGTCACGTAAACTCAGACATGGGGACAACGTCATTGTCGGCAAACACACCATTCTTTTCATAGCCGGAGATGATTCAACGGAACCGCAGGAATCCATGGACCTGGACAGGACCATGATGCTCGACACCGAAAAGCAGAGGGAACTCCTGACTAGGCAGAAGAGACTCGCTGCCAAGCCTGCAAAATCCAACAATATCGGTGTTTTGAGCTTTATTGATGGATCGGATCAGGGAGAAGTAACCCTGACAAAAAAACTCACCAGACTAGGCAAATCTCCCAACTCTGAAGTGAGGCTTTCAGGAATGTTCATCGGTTCAACGGCGGCTACAATAAGCAAAAGGCCGTCGGGATACACGATCACGTTCATCGGTGGATTAGTGAAACTGAAGGTCAACGGAGAAGTGGTCAAGGGCAACGTGCCCCTGCAGGATTTTGACACGGTGGAACTGGGGGCTCACAAATTTCAGTTTTACCAGAAAGAGGTACACAGGCTCTGAGGCTCACGGGCCCGCCGAAGGCCCTATTTCGTCTTTTGTTTTCTTTTCAATTCTGCAAGGCCTATTTCAATCTGATCCTTGCTGAATGTCTTGTGGCACTGGGTACACTGGTACCTCTCAGCTATGATTTTGTCATAGATGAGGTCGTCGGAAAAGTTGACGCCGTGGAACAAAAGAGAAAAATTGTAAACGAGTTTGAAATCTTTGTTTTCGCAGCTGTCACAAACAAAGAAGTCCTGGATAGAGTTCATTGAGTTGTCCTCCGGAGCACCAATAATCCCTGCACATTCCCGGCCCTGAACAAGAGCAGCGGCCTGAATACCTCGAACCGTTAACTGTTGTACAAAAATGGAGCCACCGTGCGGAGTCGAACCGCAGACATCCTCATTACGAGTGAGGTGCTCTACCATCTGAGCTACGGTGGCCCAAACAGGATCTCCTCTATTATAATTTTTTTTTGTGTATGTCCACCCGTTTTTTGCCTTTTTCGCCCTTCCCGGTCTGTTTCCACTGGCGCTCGTCCTGGTGGAGCAATACCTTTTCGGGCGAACGACCGTATTTTTTTGTATACAATTGAAACGGGCCTGAATCCTGACCCTCTGCACCAGGAAGCCAGTTTCAAAACGTTCAATTTTGTTCGAGGTCAAGTAGAAGATCCCGGACTTTGAGCGGGGAAGGGCGAAAATTTTATCCAGAGGAATATATTGAATATTTCGAGGATTAAAATTCGAGCCTGACGCAGTTTGTCCCGTCGTAGCCTTGGCGTAGACTGAAGATAGGGCAAAAGGGGGCGTTTTG
>CAYUCJ010000296.1:0-4403 GCA_964443285.1 uncultured Desulfobacteraceae bacterium
GGAAAGAATGGTCCGAAGCGAAATCGAGCGGATCCCTGACGGCACTTACAAGGGCGAAAGCTGGATGTTTAACGACGGCATCCATGAGGGGTCCAGGTTCAGAATAAGGATTGAGGTGCGAGTAGAAGGGGATGAAATATTCTTTGATTACACGGGCACGGACCCGCAGACGGAAGGTTTCGCCAATGCGCCTCTGGGTGCAACCGTGTCAGCCGTTGTCCTCACCTTTCTGATGTTGTTGGATCCCGGGATTCCTCACAACGCCGGTCTGCTTAAACCGATTCATATCCACGTGCCTGAAGGCACCTTCCTCAACGCATCCTTTCCGGCTGCGACGACTTTCGGAAACAGCATAACAGGGCCCAACGCCGATGCGATTCTCAAGGCCCTATCCGGCGCCCTGCCAGAGAAGGTAACCGCAGGCTGGAACAGGATGCTTGCCCTGGCTGTTTCCGGGATGGACCCGAGAGGGGACCACCCCTATGTGGATATCCTCTTCAACGCATTGAAAGGCGGGTCCGGCGCAACGCACGGTTTTGATGGGTATGACCATATCGGCCTCATCAATTGTGCCGGCGGCATACTGGCTCAGGACCCGGAGATGTTCGAACTCCAGACGCCCCACCTGCTTCTGAAACACGAATTCGCCACCGATTCCGCCGGGGCAGGGGAGTGGCGCGGCGGGATGGGAGTGGAGACAAGGGTGAGGTTTTATGGTGAAAAAGCAAAGGGGGTGGTTTTCGGCGACGGCATGGATGAAGAGGCCAGGGGATTCGGGCTGTTCGGCGGCATGGCCGGGAGTTTAAATGAAATGGAATTCTTCTTCCCTGACGGCCGGCATCACAAACCCGGTTCCAAGGAAATCGTGCCTTTCATTCCCCCGGGAACCGTCATGCGCCAGGTGGCCGGCGGAGGCGGTGGGTACGGGAGTCCCCTGCTCCGTTCAGCAAAACGGGTAGCTGAGGAGGTGAAAAAGGGTATCATCTCCATCAACGCGGCAAGAAAGGATTATGGCGTTGTCGTCGATCCGGAAACGTTTCAGGTGGACGGGGAACAGACGGAAGGGATCAGGAGAAGCAGAGGTTCCGGGATAGAAGGAGAGCCGAATGGTGTTTGAGCGCACTGGTGGTAGAAAAGATGTTTAAATCCATGAACATAGCCTGGTGGGTGCAGCGATGGAGCGAGCTGCATCCGGACAAGCCTGCCATCATTTTTGACGACCGTGAAATCTCCTATGCCTCACTCCACAGGAGGGTCAACCTGGTCAGCTGCTGGCTCCAGTCCCTCGGGATCGAAAAGGGTGACCGGGTGGCTGCCATGATGGGAAACTGCCCTGAATTCATGGAAATCTATCTGGCCTGTTCCCGTCTGGGAGCCATCTTTGTTCCCATCAATTTTCGTCTGACCGCCATGGAAGTCGACTACACCCTGAAGAATGCCAGACCGAGGCTTTTCGTTTTCGACGGTGAGTACCGGGATCCCGCCGAGCTGGGCCTGAACCACTGTCTTCCGCCGATGCTTTCAGCAAGTGTCGGCGATCGTCCGACTCCTTCAGACGTCCTTGATTACCATTCGGGCGTGGCCCGATTTGAAGGACAGAAGCCCTTTATTCCCGGATCGTCGGGTCCGAGCGATCCTGAAGAACCCCAGGTCATCATGTATACCTCAGGCACCACAGGTCAGCCGAAAGGGGCCGTTCTGTCCCATCGGAAGACCTTTTTCAATTGCCTCAATGCCGACATCTTTTTCAAGCTCCATTTCGATGATATGATGCTGGTCATCCTGCCGCTCTTCCATTCAGGGGGGCTGTTTATCCAGGCGTCGCCAACCATTTACAAGGGAGCGACCATGGTCATCCATCCCAAGTTTGATCCGTTCAAGGCTTTCCGAGACATTGAACAGTATCGGGTCACCAAATTTCTTGGGGTCCCGACCGTCTACAGGGGGCTGCTCAAATCGGATCGGGAAAAGAGGGAAGACCTTTCTTCCTTGAAGGTTTGCGCCATCGGCGGCGAGAAGACAACCCACGACCTCCTGCTCCAGTGCAGCGAGGCCGGCTTTCCGGTTCGCCAGATCATGGGGCAGACGGAGACCTCCATTCTCCTGTGGGCCTCGGAAGCGGTATCCCTCGCAAAGCCGGGTACGGTTGGCCGCCCGGTTTTTCATGCGGAAGTGGAGCTGGTCAGCCGCCAGGGTGTCCCGGTGAAATGCGGCGAAGTGGGTGAAATTGTGGTCAGAGGGTCCATCATGATGAAGGAATACTGGCAGGATCCTGAAAAAACAAACGAAACCATCAGAAATGGATGGCTCCACACGGGAGATCTGGCGCGCAAGGATGAAGAAGGATATTTCTATCTTGTGGACAGGGCCAGGGATATGTATATATCAGGGGGAGAGAACGTCTATCCCGCCGAAGTGGAAAGGCTCCTGAGGCAGATCCCCGGCGTGGAAGATGTGGCCGTTGTGGGAATGCCTGACGAGACGTGGGGTGAGACAGGGCATGCCTTTGTGATCGGAAAGGCGGGATCTGCTCTGTCGGAGGAGGATATCGTGGCCTTTTGTAAAGGAAAGCTGGCCCGGTATAAATGGCCCGGAAAGGTGACGTTTTCCTCGGCATTTCCACGCACATCCCTCGGCAAGGTTCGGAAACAACTGCTCAGCAGCCGATTCGGAAGGGTGGATTCCGGACGGATCTGAGTTCAATTGGACAATCGCAAGAGAGAGGTGAGAAATGAAGCGGAAGCGTTTCATGCCATCGTTGAAATCCCATGGGGATCTGATTGCCTCGCAGCTCACGGGACTTCAGTGGACGGTGAAACACGCCTTTGATGGATCCCCTTTTTACAGGAAGAGATTGGAGGAGGCGGGTGTTCACCCTGAAGAAATCACCTCACTGGATGACCTTTTAAGGCTCCCTTTCACCACGACGAAGGACCTGCAGGAAGGCTACCCTTTCCCCTTGCTTTCGGTCCCTTTCGAAGAGGTGGTCAGAATCCATGCGTCTTCCGGTACCACCGGGAAAAGAAAGGTCCTCTGTTATACCCGGAAAGACATCGAAGACTGGACCCGCTTTTTTGCCCGTTGCTATGAAATGGCAGAACTTTCCCATGAGGACCGTGTTCAGATCGCGGTGGGCTACGGTGTCTGGACGGCCGGCATCAGCTTTCAGATGGGGTGTGAAGCCTTTGGTGCCATGGTAGTGCCTGCCGGCCCCGGGAACCTGGACATGCAGTGCCAGTTTCTGGTGGACTTCCAGAGCACGGTCATGTGTTGTACCGCTTCCATGGGCCTCCTGTTGGCCGAGGAAGTGAATCGGCGCGGGCTTCGTAAGAAGATCAACCTGAAAAAGATGATCTTCGGGTCGGAACGATCCAGCGACGCTATGAGGAATCGGATCGGAGACCTGCTCGGCCTGGAACACATGTTCGACATCCCCGGATTGACCGAACTCTACGGCCCCGGAACCGGATTGGACTGTGTGCATCACACGGGTATTCATTATTGGGCCGACTACTATATCCTCGAGCTCCTGGATCCGGAAACCCTGAGACCGGTCCCGAAAGGAGAGATCGGCGAGATGGTGGTGACGACCCTGAAGAAAGAGGCGGCCCCTTTGATTCGCTACCGCACCAGGGACCTGACCCGTCTGATTCCCGGGGAGTGCCCGTGTGGCTCGATCTTTCCCAGACACGACAGGCTCCTGGGGAGATCGGACGACATGATTATTTTCAGGGCGGTCAATATCTATCCGGGCCAGATAGACCATGTCCTTTCAGGAATTGAAGGCCTCGGGAGCGAGTACCAGGTACACCTCGACAGAAAGACGGATGGAAGGGACTATATGAGGCTCATGGTGGAACGCGATCACGGCGTGGGGAGCGCGCAGGATCCGATCCTGATCCGGGTGATCGGAGAGGAAATGAAGAAACAGATCATGGTGAGTACTTCCGTAGAAGTGGTGGCGTATGGATCTTTGCCCCGCTCCGAGAGAAAGAGCAAACGCGTATTCGACAACAGGGAGGCGTAGAAGGCGGAAGGTTTACCCGCCGGTAGTATGGCGAGCGGAATGGGGAATGGGAGAACCGGAACAGCGAAGGAATGAAAGCATGAAGAGGAATTTCTATGAAAAAATTTGATTACCACCGACCGCAGACTCTTAGCCAGGCATTCAACCTGATGGAGAAATCGGGTGGGAATGCCAGGTATATAGCGGGCGGAACGGACCTGATCGTGCGGATCAAACAAAAGCTGATCCGGCCGGACGCGTTGATTTCTCTGACGGGTATCGTTTTCTTGAAAGATCTCCGTCTGAACGGGGAGGTTTCAATGGGAAGCATGACCCTTTGCAGGGACATGGAGAGGAGCGGGGATTTGAAGAAGGCCTGCCCCGGGCTGGTTGAGGC
>CAYUCJ010000297.1:0-4396 GCA_964443285.1 uncultured Desulfobacteraceae bacterium
TGCAGGTCTTCTTCTATCAGGTTGTTCCACCCCAGCATCACGTTCCCGTTTGTCCTGATGTCGTGATCGCGGCAGATGGCAAGGGATTCCAGTATCTCATCCTTTCCGAAACCCTTGCCCGCGTATTTGAGCATCCGGTCGGAGGGGAATTCTATGCCGAGCCCCAGCGTCATTTTGGGGAAGGATTCTTTCATGGAACCTATGGCCTCCTTCAGGGCGTTATTTTCGGGTCGGGCGGGCCGCATGAAGAGCCGGTATTCAAAATCATCCCTGCGGGGCAATGTGGGCAGCAGTTTTCTGATGTGAGCGGGTGTCAGGGAGCCGGTATTGAGGCGGACGATCTTGGTGCCCGGGTGGGTCACCTCTTTGAATTCAAAATCGAGTTTTTTCCGTTGACGGAAAAGTTCACCTGCGTGAAGGGCGATATTGCAATAGACACACTTGCTCCAGTAGCAGCGGTTGTCCAGCGTGTAAGAAAAATAGATGGGACTCGATGGGGCTACGCTTTCCGGGATCATCAATTTCCATTGGCCCGAAAAATTGGGGACATGAAACCGGTCTTCCACACTCATGCCGGTGATCTTGAGATTGCCAGGCAAGGACGTATTGGGCGCCAGCTGGAAATAGACCGGGTTCCAGGCCTCGTCATTGCAGGAACGTTCAGCCGCCACAGGCCCCCCCACGACGAACTGAATGTCAGGATACTCCCTGGCCCACACATAGGATTGATAAAGGTGGTTCAGGTAGATGGCGGAGATATAGACGGTTCCCTTTTCGATAGGCAATTTGCGTTGGGCGTAGATGCCCTCATCATACCACCGGGAACTGTCCACCTCGTGCTGGGTCCAGTAGAAATCACCCTTGCTGCGGCAGAGGTCATGTGTGTCGGAAAAGCCGTTACACAGGTCGAAATAGGAATCCTTGATCTGGTTGTAGAATTGCAGAAAGAGCGTGTCACCCATCATCTTCGTCCTTTATGATTGCTGGAATAGTAATAAGTTCGGTCCTCCGGCATTCTACTCACGGAAACCGATTCCGGTTTCTTTACTATAGCCACGTGTATCTGGAAATTCAAGGCCTCCTCTGAAAAGGGCGCGGGCTTCCGGGAAACGACGGCGAACCATAATGAAACTTGACACCTCCACCCAACACCCTTATGATTTCCACAAAGAAAGAGTCCAAAGTTGATGGAATCGCAAAAAGTCCGTCCATGGGTACGATGATGACTTTTTACAAAATCATCAAAGTTATCATATATTCGAACAATTCTTGAAGGTCTTCTGGGCCCTGACTGATGGAGGAGAAAAATGTGGGAATACACGGATAAAGTAAAGGAGCATTTTCTCGCGCCCCGCAACGCCGGGGAGGTGGAGGATGCCAACGCGGTGGGTGAAGTGGGCTCCATGGCCTGTGGAGACGCGCTCAAGCTCACGCTGAAAGTGGATGAAAAGGGGAAGATCGAAGACGCGAAGTTTCAGACCTTTGGTTGCGCGAGCGCTATCGCCTCGGCCTCCGCCCTCACCGAGATGATCAAGGGAAAAAGCGTTGAGGAGGCGGAAAAGATCACCAACCAGGAAATTGCGGATTATCTCGGGGGATTGCCCAAGGAGAAAATGCACTGCTCCGTGCTGGGCCGTCAGGCCCTTGAAGCGGCGCTTTCCAACTTCAGAGGAGTGCCGTTGAAGGAAAAGGAGGGAGAGATCGTCTGCGAATGCTTCGGCGTGACCGACCTGGAGATTGAAAAGGCCATCCGTGAAAACAACCTGTCCTCTGTTGAAGAAGTGACGAATTATACCAAGGCAGGGGGCGGGTGCGAGAGCTGTCACGATACCATTCGTGAGATCATTGCCAGGGTCAGGGAGGAGGAACTGCCGGTGGTGCGGCCCAAGCTTTCCAATATCCAGAAGATCAGGAAGATCGAAGAGACCATCGAGCGTGAGATCCGGCCTTCCCTCCAGCATGACGGCGGGGATATCGAGCTGATCGATGTCATAGGAAACCGTGTCCTGGTCGCAATGCGGGGCGCCTGCGCGGTCTGCAAGGCCTCCGAACAGACCATGAAGAACTTCGTGGAAATCAAGCTCCAGGAACTCGTTCTGCCCGAGCTGGTTGTGGAGGAGGTGACCGAATGAAAACCATCTACATGGACAACAACGCCACGACACAGGTGGCCCCCGAGGTCCTGGAAGCCATGCTGCCCTATTTCAGTGACCTTTACGGGAATCCAAGCAGTGCCCATACCTTCGGGGGACAGGTAGCCCATCGGATCCGTGATGCCAGAGAGCAGGTGGCCCATCTCCTCGGCGCCTCACCCGAAGAAATTATCTTCACCAGTTGCGGTACTGAAAGCGATAGCACGGCCATCCGCTCCGCCTTGGACACCGGCGATGGAAAGGCCCACATCGTCATGAGCCGTGTAGAGCATGCGGCCGTCAAGGTCCTCTGCGGCCACTTGTCCAAGAGGGGTTATCGGGTGACCGAGATCCCCGTGGACAAAGAAGGGCGCCTGGACATGGACCGGTACCGGGAGAGCCTTACTCCGGATACGGCCATCGTCAGTCTCATGTGGGCCAACAATGAAACCGGGGTCATCTTTCCGGTGGAACAGGCGGCGCAAATGGCCAAGAAAAGGGGCATCCTTTTCCATACGGATGCCGTACAGTCGGCAGGCAAAATTCCCATTGATCTCAAGAACAGTGCCATCGATATGCTTTCCATCTCGGGTCACAAGCTTCACGCCCCCAAGGGTATCGGCGTGCTCTATCTGCGCAAAGGCACCCGGTATGCCCCCTTTCTGATCGGAGGACACCAGGAGCGTGGCCGGCGCGGGGGTACGGAAAACGTGGCGAGTATCATCGGATTGGGCAAGGCCTGCGAACTGGCCACTGCAAAGATGGTGGAGGAAAACACGAAAGTCAAAAAACTCAGGGACAGACTGGAGAAGGAGATTCTGGCCCGGGTGCCCAACAGCCGCGTGAACGGCGGCGGATCCGAGAGGCTTCCCAATACGAGCAACATCAGTTTTGAATCGGTGGAGGGCGAGGCCATCCTGCTGCTCATGGATGAATTCGGCATCTGCGCTTCTTCCGGTTCGGCCTGTACCTCAGGATCCCTTCAGCCCTCGCACGTCCTGCGTGCCATGGGCGTTCCCTTCACCATGGCCCACGGTTCCATCCGGTTCAGCCTCAGCAGGTACAATGCGGAACAGGAGATCGACGAGGTGGTGGACAAGATCCCGCCGATTATCGAGCAGCTCCGGAGCTTCTCTCCTTTCTGGAAACCGGAAGGACAGGTCTGCGCGTCGGGGACGTGAGAAAACCAAAGGCGTAAGGCATAAGGCGTAAGGCGCATGGAAATGGTGTGGTGAGGAGAAAGCTATGGACGTTCCAGCCAAACAGGACCAATGCAGGATCGATCTCTCGGACACGGAATGTTACCGCTTAAAGGTCCCGGCCGTGGTGGAGGAACTAATCCTTTCCTGCGATGACGAGGAGTGCTTTGATCACATAAGCCCCGAGCCCATCCCCTCCAGAAAATCCATTGTCGACCTCATTGTCAAGGCGATGCACATCCTCTTTCCGGGCTATTTTCTGAGGAACAGGGTGGACGGGATGAATCTCGGCTACTATTTCGGCCAGGAGGTCACAGCCTTTTTTGAGGCACTGGCGGAACAGATCACACTCTCCATCCGCCATGAGTGCCTTCGCCACGATCAGGACTGCACCCACTGCCTCGACAGGGGCCATGAGACCGCCATTGCCTTTCTGAAGGAACTGCCCCACCTGAGAAGGGTTCTGGCAAGAGACGTGATCGCGGCGCACGAAGGTGATCCGGCGGCCAAGGGGTACGACGAGATCATCTTCAGTTATCCAGGGATCTTTGCAGTGACCGTCTACCGGATCGCCCATCAGCTCTATCATCGTGACGTCCCGCTGATTCCCCGAATTATGACGGAATATGCGCACAGCCGGACGGGCATCGATATCCATCCCGGGGCCCTTATCGGGGAGCGTTTCTTCATAGACCACGGAACAGGGGTGGTCATCGGGGAGACGGCAGAGATCGGCGATCGTGTGCGGATCTATCAAGGGGTCACCCTGGGGGCCTTGTCGCTCCCAAAGGATTCCATGGAGGCCATGCGGAAGATGAAGCGTCACCCGACCATCGAGGATGACGTGGTCGTCTATTCAGGAGCAACGATCCTGGGCGGTGAAACCGTTATCGGGGCCCGCTCGGTCATCGGGGGGAGTGTCTGGATCACGGCGTCCGTTCCTGCCGACACGAAGGTCTTTCTGAAATCCCCGGAACTCGTCTTCAAAGGGGCTTCCCGGTGAGGTTCACTCACGGAGCTTCCGCTCGATAGTCCGGACCAGATCATCCCGCCCCTGTTCTATCA
>CAYUCJ010000298.1:0-4391 GCA_964443285.1 uncultured Desulfobacteraceae bacterium
GGTGAAGACCTTGAAGAAAATGGCCTTTAATCGCGTGAATGTGGGGGTTCAATCCTTCAACGGGGGCGAGCTTGCTTTCCTGGGCAGGCGGCATGGTCCGGGGGACGCGGTCGAGGCGCTTTCAAGGCTCCGGACCGCGGGATTTGACAACCTGGGAGTCGACCTCATCTATGGATTGCCGGGTCAGAAGATGGTGGGCTGGCTGGAGACCTTGGAGCGGGCCCTTTCTTTCGGACCGGAGCACGTTTCCTGCTACCAGTTGACCATCGAAAAGGGGACCCCGTTCTGGCGATTGAAGGAAAAAGGAAATCCCATGTCCTTGGGTGAAAAAAAGGAGCGGGAGTTTTTTGAGGGGACCTCCGACTTCCTGAGGAACTGGGGGTACGTCCATTACGAAATATCCAGTTTTGCCCGGAGCCCTCTATACGTCTGCACACACAACGAGAAATACTGGCACCATGTTCCCTACCTGGGTCTCGGACCTTCCGCCCACTCCTTCCTTGATGGGAGGCGGTGGTGGAATATCCGATCGGTGCGAAACTATTGCCGGGTCCTTAAGAGCGGCGGGGCCCCCGTAGCCGGTCAGGAAACCCTGTCACGGGAACAGATGAATCTCGAGTCCGTGGCCCTGGGCCTGAGGACCCTGAAGGGATTTGACCGGGCTGAAATCCATGGATCCCTGGCCTGGAAGAACCTCGGGGATCTGGAGGAGATGGGGTTTTTGCGATGCGACGAAACCAGGGTCGTCCCCACAAGGGAGGGATTCCTGCTCGCAGAGCACCTTCCCCTCTACCTCTGCGAGTAGTTGCCATGTTCCTCTTCATCGGCGGCGTGCAACAAAAAACCATCTTTCTGGATGACCAGACCGTGATCTGCCCCTCCTGTGGCCTCCTCCGGGCCCGGATGAAACGGATGGACCACTATTTTTCCCTGTTTTTCGTTCCCATTTTTCCGGTAAAAAGGGGGGAGCCGTTCCTGTCGTGTCCGAAATGCGGGGTAGTTGCAGGGGAGCCGTACAGTGGATCCCCCGGACCCCCGCAAGATCAGCTGGCGAAATGTCCCCACTGCTCCCGCGTCCTGGAGCCGACGTTTCAATACTGCCCCTCCTGCGGTAAACCTGTCCGCTAGACTGAGGTCCCGAGGCTGGAAAGACTTGAATATCCCCAACCCGAATGCGCGTGAAACCTTTC
Source organism: uncultured Desulfobacteraceae bacterium (assembly GCA_964443285.1). Lineage (GTDB taxonomy): Bacteria > Desulfobacterota > DSM-4660 > Desulfatiglandales > Desulfatiglandaceae > CAYUCJ01. Next base: position 1,191 of record CAYUCJ010000298.1, read on the forward strand.
AGGGTCTCTGGAACAGGCCATTTCTGCTGCTGAATCTTTCCTATTTTCTTGTGTTCTGCAACATTTCTCTCTTCTATCTCTATCCCCTTGCTTTGGAAAACATGGGAGCCGGGCCGAAGATAATCGGCTGGGCCATGGGTTCTTTCTCGGTTGCCACGGTGCTCACCCGCCCGCTGACGGGGAAACTGGTGGGGTCGAAGGGGGAATTCTTCGCCATGTGGGTGGGCATCGCGGTGGTGTTCGCGGCGACCACAGGCTATTTTTTCCTGGATGCAATCGGCCTCCGGATGTTTCTTGTTCGCCTGGTGCATGGTGTGGGCTATTCCGCCTATATTTCCGGGAGCTTTTCCCTGGTGTCGCGGGCCGTTTCGCCCGAAAAACAGGGAGAAGCCTACGGCATGGTGGGGGCCTCCATCATGGGCGCTACGGCCATTGCTCCAAGCCTGGGAGAGGTGCTTCTCAGGAACAGCGGTTTCGGATCACTCTATTTTACGGCTTCCGCCTGTGCACTCTTTGCCGGTACCGCCATCTGGTTTTCCGGGGCGGGGAAAAAGAGGCATATGGGGGGGGGAGCGGACGAAAAGGTAAGATATCTCCCTCTCCTGAAAGACACTTCTTTCCTGTTTCTCATGGTCTCCACGCTGATCTTCGCCCATTGTCAATCCACACTGGCGAACTTCTTGGCCCTCATTTCCGTCGAAAACGGCGTGGGACCGGGCCGTTTCTTTTTCGTTACCTTCTGCACGGCCATCATGGTTCTGCTCACCATGGGGAAGGTCATGGATCGGTTCGGGAAACGGGTTTTTCTGAAGGCCGCATATCCGGTCTTGGCTCTGGGACTCTCGTTGATTCCGGCGCTCATCGTTTCATGGTCCTATCTCCTGCCTGCCGTCCTGTGCGGAGCGGGTATGGGATTTCTGTTCCCAGCACACAACGCACTGGCCGCAGGGCACGGGACCCGCGGTCAGAAGCCCGCGGCCATGTCTTTTTTTACCAGCGTGTATGATACGGGTTTTATCACGGGAGCTGTTTTTTCAGGATGGATCGCCCAGATTTGGGGTTTGAGCGGGCTCTTTGTTTTTTCGGGGACCCTCGCGGTGGGGGGCCTGGCGGTTGTTGTCCTTTCGTCCCTCAGGGGGGAACGGGGTGGGGCCGGCTAACGTGTGACGGATTTGAGGTCCTTTTTTTTCTGTTTCCTTTTCGGTTTACGGATGACTCGCCCGGTGAGTTCCAGATACTTTGCCACACAGCGCTTCATATCCTTCCTGTCGCAGATTTCCTGTATGCCCCGGATGTCGTGGTAGTAACCCAGTTGGTCGTAAATGGCCCCTGAAATGTTGTAAAGGGAATCCGATCGAACGAGGTTTTCATCTACCTCGAAACCCCTGGACTGCATGACCCGCGGTCCGGCAAAGATGACCAGGGCTCCGGGTTCGGCGATGACGATATCACCCAGGGCCGCGTAACTGGCTATGGCACCGCCCGTGGATGGGTCCGTCAAAATGGAGATGTAGGGAAGGCCGTGTCGTTTCAAACGGTTGACGGACTCTATGGTTTTAACCATCTGCATGAGGGCCGAAATACCCTCATAGAGCCTGGCTCCTCCTGAGCAACAGAGGCTGACGAAAGGCAGGTTCTCCTGAATGGCGTAATCCGCCGCCCTCCTGAATTTTTCACCGAAGACCACCCCCATGGAACCGCCGCAAAAGTAAAAATCGCTGATGGCCATGACGGCCTGGATGCCGTGGATTCGAGCGCTGCCGACCACGAGCGATTCGTTGAAGGGGGATCGCCCTTTCTGTTTGGCCAGGAACTGGTTGTAGTGACTCGTAATGGTGCCTTCATCCAGCAATTGGTCGACAGTGAGGTTTCGATACAGTTCATTGAACGATCCCCTGTCGGCCAGGCAGTCGATCCATCCCGTCGCCCCCAGGATGTAGGAATGGCCGCATTCCGGGCAGACGTTGAAATTGTCCAGAAAGTTCTTGAGGGGGATCAGTTTGCCGCACCCTTGCAGTTCCTTGCCACGACGGTCGGCACCGCACTGAACAAATTCTGTGGCATCTTCTTTGGGTCGGATGTCGCCGTAATCTTCGCCGACTTCCATGGGGCTGGAGTAGTGAACGATCTTGACGTCCGGGGGCGGTTTTCGAAAGGCCTTCTTGATGGGTTTCTCGAAGTACCGTTTGATATCAAAGAGCGGGCCGCTTTTCTTTGAAAGACCATATTGCTTTGCCGTGACTTCCCGCTTCTTGATGAGTTTGTCTATTCTGGATTTTGAAAGGTCCTTTATGGCCCTGGTCAAGAACTGACGAACATTCTCCGTCATCTCCGCGGAGTTGGTCACGTCTTCCGGTGAGGGTATAATGCGATTTACCACCCCGAGATATCTCAATTCCCTGGCGGTCGGCTTGAGAATAGCCAGGGCGTCTTCTATCCTCTCCGGATCTCTGAAGACGATAGATGCCATGCTCTCAGGGGGAGCCGTGGCGTACAGCGCATCTTCCATCTGACCACGGATGTCAGTCACCTGAATGGCAAGGGCGCCTCCGCTGCCGCCCTCCCCGAGAATGAGGGATATGGTGCGGACGGGAATGGTGAGAAAGGCGCTTATGAGCCGGGCTATGAAGAATGCCTGAAACCTCTGGGCTGAATACATGGAGATATCGGCACCATAGGTATCGATGATCGTGAAGAGGTAGCTCCGTTCAAGGTCCGCCGACTGCAGCTTTTCCATGATGCTCAGGATGAATGAGTGGTCATCGGAGGTGAGCATCCCGTAGTTCAGTTTCTTGAGGTCCATGAAGGTCTGGAGATCCCGGGGTGTCGGTTTCTGCTGCGCGACAACCGTCACATTTTTGTCGAGAAACTCCACAGAGCCGGCCAAGAGGGATTCACCGGGGCATTTGTAATGTTCGAAGGCCGGAAAAAGCCCGGCAATGATATCCGACGCCCTCGGGCGGAAGGGGTGACGGGTGCGCTTCTTGAAGATGTCCAGAATATTCTGTTTGGGCATGTCTGCTTTCCCTCAAGGTCGGGGTCGTGTCCCGGCCTTGAGAATCTTGTGGCCGAATTTATTAAACCTGACCGTACCACGACTTTAAGAATTTATCAACCTGCATAGCATGCCGGCGGGCATTCAGTTCTTAGGGGGATTGAGCATCTTTCTGAGCTTTTCAAAGAGGCGCGGGGGGGTCAGGA
>CAYUCJ010000299.1:0-4385 GCA_964443285.1 uncultured Desulfobacteraceae bacterium
CAGGGGGAAAACCACCACTGATCACATATCCCCGGGTGGAAAGTGGCTCCGATTTCGGGGGCATCTCACCAACATTTCGAAAAATATGCTCATGGGCGCCGTCAATGGTTTCACCGGAGAAACAGGACTGGGAACCAACGTGATCACCGGAGAGAAAGCGGTGGCATTCTCAGATCTTGCCCGCTTCTACAGAGAAAAGGTCGGCGGATCAATCATTGTGGGTGATGAAAACTACGGTGAGGGATCAAGCCGGGAACACGCGGCCATGAGTCCCAGGTTTCTGGGCGTCAGAGCGGTGGTAGCAAGATCTTTTGCCAGGATCCACGAAGCAAATTTGAAAAAGCAGGGGATTCTTCCCCTGACTTTCAGGGACCGCAGGGATTACGAAAGCATTGATGAAGAAGATAGAATGAGTCTTGTGGGACTCAACGAACTGGTTCCCGGATCTTCGGTTAGGAGTATCATCACGAAAAAAGATGGCTCTACCCTTGAGCTTATGTTGAACCAGACGCTCACCGCGGAGCAGATTGCATGGTTCAAGGCGGGTTCCGCCCTGAACACCCTTCGAGGGACACAGGACTCATGAGCGCGCTGCCGCTTCCCTCACATCGTCAATAATGGCCAGGATATCATCCTCATGGGATCTTGGTGCCCTGATTTCTCCCCACCCTTTCTGTGTCTGGAAGAGGCCGTCATAGGCGGTATCATGATAGGACCTGAGCCTGTGCGGGATAGCCCTTTCCTCAAGAATGGAAGTGATGAGACTGGCCTCCACCTCATTGTCCAGAATGGCGACTTTGACGTAATCTTCGTGCATATCTCCTCGCTCTTCAGGTCGTGGCGTTCATATGAATCCTATCCTCAAAAATTAGACCTCTTTATTGTAAAGTCAATAGAGATTGTGATTCAGTAGCCCACCAAAGACGTGCTTGACTTGATGCCCATCTGGCGATATAAATTTTCAGAGGCTCGGGAACCTGGAAAAAGACAACGGAGACGCGACATGCCCAAAAAAATATTGATAGTGGATGATGATCCGGATGTCATCCTTTTTCTGTCGACACTGCTTCAAGACCACGAATTCGACACCGTTGAAGCCCGGAACGGCCAGGAAGGGCTTCTGAAGGTCAAGTCGGAACACCCCGACCTGATTCTACTGGACCTGATGATGCCGGAGAAAAGCGGCATTGCTCTGCTCAATGAACTCAAAGCGGATGACCAGTTGGGGAAAATTCCGGTTATCATGGTCACAGGTGTGTCCGGCGAGACGGGGATTGATCTGGAAAGCTTTTTCAAAAAGAGGGCCAAAGGGGTCGGCAAGGATACGGTCCCGAGACCCGAAGGCTTTCTTGAGAAACCCGTGGATCCCAAACGCCTCCTGGCGCTTATTGAAGCGCTTTTTTCATAAACCTCCAGGAATGTAAACCCGGCAACCTGATTCATTGCAAATTATGAACACTCTTAATGTCGCCATCGTCGGTGGTGGGCCGGGTTGTCTTGCCATCATCGACATGATTTCCAGGGATCGCTTCCGTCAACTTCACATGAACCTCGTGGGTATTGCCGACATCGATCCCACTGCCCCTGCCATCAAAAAGGCCCGGGTTCTGGGCGTCCACACCACACAAGACTACCGCGACCTGTTCAGGCTCAGGGACCTTGACCTGGTCATTGAACTGACCGGAATCCCCCGGTTGAGCGAGGCCATTCAGAGGGAAAAGCCGGACAGGGTCCAGTTGATGGACCACAGGGTAGCCCGACTGTTCTGGGATCTTCTTCACCTTGAAGATGAAAAACGTGCCGTGGAGAAGGCCGGGGAAGAACGCCTCAAGGCTGAAAGAGATCAGACGGCTTCGATCCTCAACAACTTCACAAGCGCCCTCCTGGTTCTCACGTCGGACCTTCTGATTCTAAATGCCAACGAGACATTCCTCTCACAGTTCCAATTGGCAAGGAAAGAAGTTATCGGCAGGAAATGCCACGACGTCCTTTTCGATCGAAGCCAACCTTGTGAGAAGCCCGCCTGCCCCTTCTCGGACATACCGATGGGTAATCTTCAGAGTGGAAACACAGAATATCATTTTTCCAGGAATGGAGCCCCTGTCACTTACGAGGCAGACTATAAGCGGCTCGGCAGTGTGGAAGATCGAGAGGTCCTCTGGCTCATCACCCTGAAGGATATTACCGCAAGAAAAAAGCTCGAACTGGACCTTGAAAGGTCCCGTAAAAAATACAGGAATCTCTTTCATAACGCCCGGGAAGGCCTGGCATTCTTCGATGACAAGGGAAAGATCCTGGAAGTGAATTTCGCCCTTGCGCACATGCTGGACTACACCACCGACAAACTTGAAACCATGAGGATTTCGGATTTTGCCGTCGATTTTTCTAAATCGATTCTCGAAGACCACCTGGAAGACCTTCGAACTCTGGGATTTGTTTCAGTGGAAATGCGCCTTGAGACGAATGACGGCAAACCCCTCCCTGCCGAGTGCCAGATAAGGTGGGTGGAGGAGGACGGGCAATTTCAAATGATCGTACGTGACCTGTCCCTGAAAAAAAGGCTGGAAGAATCTCAAAGGCTCTCCTCAGAAAAGCTGGAAAAGGAGGTGGAGGAAAGGACCCGCGAGTTAAGCATTTCAGAAATGGAGGCCAGGCGGCAGAAAAAGACAGCGGAGGGGATCCTCTACGGGACCCCGATTCCCATGTTTGTTCTGGATAGAGACCACAAAATCGTCTACTGGAACCGGGCCTGCGAACACCTGACCGGATTTTCCAGGGAAGAGATGATCGGGACCGATGAACAGTGGAAGCCTTTTTTTCCACACAAACGGCCTGTCCTGGCGGATTTGGTCATCGACGGGGATCTTGAAGGCATCGAAGACCTCTACCGGGGCATGAATCTTCGCAGGTCCACGATGGTCGAAGGGGCCTATGAAGCCGAGCACTTCTTCCCCCTTCTGGGTAAGAAAGGGACCCATCTCTATTTCAATGCGGCTCCCATCAGGGATGACGCCGGAAAGGTTCAGGGATCCATCGTAACCTACCAGGATTTTTCCGAACGGGTGAGGATGACCGAGGAGATCAAGAGGCGGGAAGCCTTTGTCCAGAACCTTATCATGAACTCCATTGACGGAATCATGGCAACGGACGCCAGGGGGAAAATGATCATTTTCAACCGTGGCGCCTCAGAGATCCTGGGGTACGCACCCGAAGACGTCATTGGTCGGATGAGCTATCCTGAAATTCTTCCTGGAGAGGCCGCCATTGCCGTCAGACGGGCATTTTACGGTGATCAGTACGGCCCTCCCGGTAAGATCATCAACCTGGAAATGAGTGCCGTTGGCAAGGAAGGTGTTGCCATACCACTCAGGCTCTCCGGGACGCTGCTATACGAAGAAGACCGGGAAGTGGGCAGTGTGGTCTTTGTCCAGGATCTGCGTGAGATCCGTCGCCTCCGGAAAGAGAAGGAGCAGGCCCAGCGGATGGCGGCTATCGGACGAACCGTTGCCGGTCTGGCGCACTATATTAAGAATATTCTGAACGGGCTCCGCGGGGGTGCGTATGTGATCGATTCGGCCATGGACAAGCAGGATGTGAATTTGATGAGAAAAGGGTGGAAGATGGTTGAGAGGAACATCGAGTCGATCTCCAATATCGTCATGGATATGCTCATCTATTCAAGCGAGAGAAAACCCCATTATGAACAAATTGATCCCAATGAGCCGGTGCGTGAAGTCCTGGAATTGATGGAGGAACGCGCCGGGCTTTCGGGGGTGGTCTTCCGCCCCGAGCTGGATGAAAGACTCCGGAAGGTTCCCATGGACAAAACCGCCATACACCGCTGTCTCCTGAATCTGGTCAGCAATGCCATTGATGCCTGCACCCTGGAAGGCATTGTTGGAGGAAATGGAGTGGTTACAGTCAGGACCGATCAGCCGGACGGATGGGGCGTCAGGTTTGCCGTTATGGACAACGGGACGGGTATTGATCATGAAATCCAGGGGAGGCTTTTCAAAGACTTTTACACGACCAAGGGCTACAAGGGGACAGGGTTGGGGCTGCCGGTGACTGAAAAAATCGTCAAGGAGCACGGGGGCGAGCTTTCATTTGAGACCGAGCAGGGCAAAGGGACCACATTTACGTTGTTGCTTCCTGAAAAAAGATTGCTGCGGCCCTGACCGCGGTCCTTGTGTCTTCCGCCCGACTGGGAGCATTGGTCAACCACGGGAGGGCCGGTGCATTCCTTTCCGGCGGGAATATGCCAAAGGCATAAAGCTTTAGGCGCAAAGCTTAAGGCAATGATATGTGATTTCGGAAACGATTCCACTGCCCCTCCAAAATTCTCAAAGCATCTGCAACGATTTCTCAAACCATTTGCAAAATTA
>CAYUCJ010000300.1:0-4371 GCA_964443285.1 uncultured Desulfobacteraceae bacterium
AGATCTGGAAAAGGCCGCCAGGATTTACGCCGGGCATGAAAAGGCCATGCTCGTCTACGCCATGGGTATCACTCAGCACATTACGGGGACGGACAATGTCAAATCATGTGCCAACCTCGCCATGTTGACGGGTCACGTTGGATATGGTTCCACCGGAGTCAACCCTCTGAGGGGTCAGAACAATGTCCAGGGGGCCTGTGACATGGGAGCCCTTCCAAATGTCTTTTCCGGCTACCAGTCCGTGAGCGATCCCGCCATTAGAGAAAAGTTCCAGGCGGCGTGGCATGTTCAAGGGATGGATGAAAGTCCCGGGCTGACGGTCACCGAGATGTTGGAGGGTGCTGAAGCGGGGAAAATAAAGGCCCTCTATGTGCTGGGGGAAAACCCCGTCGTCAGCGATCCGAATGCCAAACACGCGGCCCGGGCTCTAAAACAGCTGGATTTTCTCGTTGTGCAGGACATCTTCATGACGGAAACGGCCCGACTCGCGAACGTGATCCTGCCCGCCTCGGGTTTTGCCGAAAAAACGGGCACTTTCACGAACACGGAAAGGAGGGTGCAGCTCTCAAGAGAGGCCATGGCCCCACTGGAAGGGACGAAACCTGACTGGGAGATTATATGTGAACTGTCAGGCAGATGCGGGTATCCGATGGACTACGACAGCCCCATGGGTATTCTGGATGAAATCAATCAATTGACGCCTTCCTACGGGGGAATTACCCATGACAGGATCAAAGACACCTGGGGGCTTTCCTGGCCCTGCCCGGACGAGGACCACCCCGGCACGCCTTTCCTCCACAGGGACCGTTTTGCACGGGGACTCGGGAGATTTGAACCCAAGGAGTTTATCCCACCGGCGGAACGGCCTGATGAGGAGTATCCTTTCGTCCTGACAACGGGAAGGATACGTTTCCATTATCACACCGGCACCATGACCCGGAGGATTCCCCTGCTGGAAAGAGAGGCACCAACGGCGGTTCTGGAAATGAATCCTGCTGATGCCAGGCGGTTGAGGTTGAAAAATGGAAATATGGTAGCCGTGGAATCGAGGCGTGGCGAGCTGCGTATGCCGGTGGCTGTCACGACGGTTGTTCCGGAAGGTGTTGTCTTCAGCACATTTCATTACGGTGAAAACAATATTAACGAGCTGACGATCGGTGCCGTCGATCCCGTGTCGAAAATTCCGGAATACAAGAACTGCGCGGTGAGCATAAGGAGACTCTGATGAAGAGGTTGAGGAAAGATCGCGTGTCTGCCTTTCTCCGGGAAATGAACGAAAGCGAAACCGTACTCTGTCCCTGCTCTGTAGATGACCGTGACAACCTTTTGATGCCCTTTGAAGAAGGTTCCCGGCGGGAGCCTGTCGGCAAGACCACCAATTCGGCCAAGGGCGTACTGTTTCCACAGAAAGAAGATATCATCACGTTCATGGGAGATCACATTTCAAAAGAAACAGCGACGGATAAGGTCCTTGTTTTCGGGATCAGACCTTGTGATATGATGGGGATTCATTTCACAGACAGGTTTATGACGCGGGGGGGATTTCGTGACCCCCACTATTCTGCCAGGAGAAAAAACCTGACGATCATCGTGGTGGCTTGCCACGAACCGCCCAGTGAATCGTGTTTCTGTCTGGATGCAGAGCGAAAGCCTTACCTGGATGAGGGATTCGATCTGCAGCTTTTTGATGCGGGGGATGGTTACATCGTCGTCCCGGGGAGCAGTCGGGGTGAAACTCTGATGGGGACGCACGCGTTTGAAGACAGCCACCGGGGAGACACGGCGAAACTGGAGGAGATCAAGAAAAAGTCTTTGGATTCACAGAGGACCAGACCCGGTTTCAGCAAGGCTGTCGAGCGGTTGAAAAGGGATGGGCCGGACGAAGCGTTCTGGGAGTCGCTGGCTCTGAAGTGCATTGATTGCGGGAGTTGCGTTTATGTCTGCCCCACATGTACCTGTTTCAATGTCTTTGACCGGTCTGCTGAAACGGGTTTCGTTAGAACCAGGACGTGGGATGCCTGCCTGCACGCCGGCTTCACAAGAGAAACCAGCGGGCACAATCCGAGACCTACTTTTGGGTCGAGGCTGGCCAGGAGACATGAACACAAACTCAAGTTTGATGTCATGAACTACAATGAAGCAGGATGTGTCGGCTGCGGGAGGTGTACCGATGCCTGTCCCGTGGGCCTGGGTGCCATAGAAATCATTGAGGCTATAAATGGTTAACAAGGGGGGGAATGGATATGGCGGAAAAAGGAGCGAAGATCTTGATAATCGACGATGATCCCGACTTTGTAAAGTCGACGGGGATTGTATTGAAATCATCGGGGTACGAGGTGGTTGAGGCCTACAGCGGCAAAGAAGGTCTGGAGAAGGCGAAATCGGAAAAACCCGATCTCTATATCATAGATCTGATGATGGAGACCTACAGCGAGGGCTCAAATGTCGTGGATGCACTGATCAAGGATGAGGAGACCAGGGACAAGCCCAGGATTATGATCACCTCGGTTGATCTCAAAGGGCCCTGGGACTCTTATCCGCAGGATGACTGGCTTTCCTGCGATTTCATACTGCAGAAACCGGTCGCCCCCCAGGATCTCATCGGGTACGTGGAGAAGGCTTCTAAGAAGGAATAATGGAAAAACTGATCCGAAACAAAAGCTTCATCCGGTTCTGTGAGTCACTGCAGACGCCCGTAGTCCTCTTCGGAGCGGACCGGGCGGCCTTCAAGGCCAACGACCAGTTCTGCAGGGTCATGGGCATGGGAAAAGAGACTCTGATGCACAGGAAGTGCTACGAGATATTCATGGATTACCGGGAACCCTGCCCGGAGTTGAACTGCCCGCTGAATATCCTGTTGGCCGAAAAGAAGACCGTGAGCAGGATCTATAAGAAGAAAAGGCCCGACGGCACGACCCGTTACCTGGACCTTTTTTTCTCCTGTGTGCTCAAAAGAGATGGTGAGGTCGACTACATCATTACCACCGCCAGGGACATCACCCAGTCGAAGGAAGTGAAGGCGGATCTCAGAAAGACCACGGATTTTCTAGAAAAAATTATCGAGAGCTCCGTGAATGCCATTGTGGTGGCGGATATGAAGGGCAAGATCCTTTTCATGAACCGGAGTGGAAGGGAATTGTTTCATTCGGATGCCAATAGCGACGGAGGGATGGGATTTGCCAAGGACTATTATTTTCCCGGTGTGGCGTCCAATATCATGGAGAAGCTCAGAAGTCCGGAACATGGGGGCATGGGCAAGCTGGACGGGATGAGGATCGAACTTCATACGGGTTCAGAGGAAGAGATCCCCGTAGAAATGACCGCTTCCATCATCTACGAGGGTGGAAAAGAAGTGGCTACCATGGCCGTTTTCAAGGATCTGAGACCCCAGATTGCCGCGGAAAAGAGACTGGAAAAAGCTCGGATGCAGGTGATGCAATCTGAAAAGCTTGCATCGATCGGGCAGTTGGCGGCCGGGGTGGCCCATGAGATCAACAATCCCCTCGGGGGTATCCTCATGTACAGCCACCTGGCAATGGAAGATCTGCCGGAGGAAAGCCTCGCCCGTGAAAGTCTCCAGAAGGTGATTGAACAGACTGAACGCTGCAAGAAAATCGTCAAGGGGCTGCTTGACTTTTCCAGACAGCGGAAACCGGAAATCACCTCTGTGCAGTTGAACGAACTCATCGATGAGACCTTCCACCTCCTTGAAAGCCAGTCGGTTTTTCAGAACATCAAGATTGAAAAGAAATTGGACCCTTCGCTCCCTTCCATTGCAGGGGATAGATCACAGCTCCAGCAGGTCCTCCTCAATTTCTTGCTCAATGCGGCCGGAGCCATGGCCTATGGAGGAACACTGAAAGTGTCATCTTCCTGCACTGGGGATGGCGTTGAAATCCGTTGCCGGGACACCGGTTGCGGCATTTCAGCCGAAAATATGGAAAAGATATTTGAACCCTTCTTTACGACAAAATCCGAAAAAGACGGAACCGGGCTCGGGCTTTCCATAAGTTTGGGCATCGTCAAGAATCACGGGGGGACGCTTAGGGTGGATAGCCAGCCGGGTAGGGGGGCGACATTTACGGTCCGACTCCCGACAGCCAAGAATAAAAACCCTCCCGAAAGGTTACGGGAATAAGGCCATGGGCCGGTTTAGATCCGGCTTTGTGTCCGGATAGCGTTCGGAAAGGGATTTCAGCACATCCAGGGTGGCGAAAAAGGACCGGATGACTGCAGGATCAAAGTGCGTACCCGCACCTCTTTTCATCTCATCCAGAATCCGCTCTTCACTCCACGCCGCCTTATAGGCCCTGCGGGAACAGAGGGCATCATAAACATCCGCAACTGCGACAATCCTTCCGAAAATGGGGA
>CAYUCJ010000301.1:0-4360 GCA_964443285.1 uncultured Desulfobacteraceae bacterium
AATATGGCCATTCCGGTGGAATCTTTTCCCCTGTGAAGGAGTTCCTTCAGCATGTCGACGAGATCGTTTCCCAGGGAAGCTGATTGTTTAGAAATAATTCCGGCTACACCGCACATGATCTACCTCCCGAATGAGGCGTATCCAAAACGCCTACCCCATCACAAGTGATAAAAATATTCATTGAATTCCCAATCGGTCACATACGTCCTGAATCTTTCTTCTTCATTTCTCTTTATGGTCAGGATGTTTTTGATGATCTGGGGGCCAACGGCTTCACAGAGCACCTCGTCTCTTTCAAGCTCGTCTATGGCTTCTTTCATATAAAAGGGCACTGTTTCAAACTTCCCGGGCTCCTCGGTATAGATATCGCCCACATAATAGTCACCCGGATCGATACGGTTATTAATGCCGTCAAGACCGGCGATCAATCCAACGGCAAGGACCAGATAGGGATTGGCAGAGGCGCAGGCGGCCCTGTTTTCCACTCGGGTGGCCATCCCGCGCTCTCCCGGCACACGAATATAGGTGGTACGGTTATCGAGACCCCAGGCAAGGTAATAAGGTGCAAAAGAATTCAGCACGTAGCGTTTATACGAATTGATGGTCGGGGCAAAGAAGAGCGTCATCCCTTTTGCGTGGGCCATCTGGCCTCCGATGAAATATCGCATCAAATCCGACAGTCCTTCTTTTCCAGCGGGATCGTCAAATACGTTTTTTCCGGTCTTCGCGTCATTGATCGAGTAATGCGTATGATAGCCGCTGCCACCCATTTCATCCTTGGGCCGCCCCATAAACGTGAGATACAAGTCATGCAGGAAAGCCATTTCCTTGCAAACGGTCTTGAATGTGAACGTCTGATCCGCCATCTTGAGCACATTGGTGTGTCGCCAGTTGATCTCGAACTGCCCCTGAAAAAATTCATGATTGCCGTAGAGCACATCTATTCCCATGTGAAGCAGGGCGTTCTGAAGTTTCCGCAGCAGGCCGGAAGGATCGACCCTCGGGCCGGTGGTGTAAACGTTACTTGGTTTGTCACAATAATACTCAAAATTGTCGCCTTCTTTTCTGAAAGCAAAAAATTCCAGCTCACTGGCCGCAACAGGTTCAAGGCCTCTTTTCTGATACTGGCCAACCACGTTCTTGAGCAGCCATCTCGGAGAATACGGAAACGGCTCTCCGCCGACATAAATATCACCAATGAACCGGGCCGTCCCTTCCAGATAGGGAACAACGGAAAAGGTTTCGGGATCAGGAACAATGGTCATGTCTTCGTAATTGACCTCTTCAGCGGTTCCCGTTCCCGGGGGAATGTTATAGGCGAGATCTAGAGAAAAGGTTGGCTTTGCACAATGGATACCTTCTTCCAGGATCTCTTCAAGACGGCTGGCGGGGACGATTTTCCCGCGATTGACACCATACATGTCCGGGAAATCAATACGTAAGGTGTCTACTCCGGCCTCCTTTATCCTCTCAAGTATCTCTTTCTTTTCCATTTCCCCCTCATTCGTTCCGGTGATCAAGGTCATCTGAAATTTTTTCTACATTTCGAGGCCAGTATTGTATATTATCATTCAGCCCTCTTTGTCAAGGAAATATTTTTCAAATCTTCATCCTTACTTTCAATCATTATCTCTTCAATTTTCCACATGATTTCAATGTATTATTTCCTTCCCACTTTTCGTGAGCTTGTTTCATTTCATTCAAGTTAAGATGCTCCCGACTCCCGTCCGATCCATTCTTGGAACCTTCCGACAACGAATCCGCAAACACGATCACCGCCTCAATTCTTTTTCAGACGGCTGAATGGATTATTTCTTGGTCCATCTCCCTTTTCACTACCAAGCCCTGTGTAAACACCTACGACAAACCCGTTGACTCTTCTTCTCAGGTTCTGTATGAAAAATGGTGAAATTCGGAAAAAAGGAGTTGAGGAGGAAGGGATGCCCATATATGAATTTTACTGTTCCGATTGTCACATGATCTTCAATTTCTTTTCTAAGACCATCAATACGGAAACGAAACCAACCTGCCCGAAATGTCAAAAAGTTCCCCTGGAGAGGAAGATGTCGGTGTTTTCGCGCCTAAAGAACAGAGGTGAAGACGAAGACATGCCCATGCCGGACCTGGACGAAAGCAAGATGGAAAAGGCCATGGGACTTCTGGCCGGTGAAATGGAGCACATGGATGAGGACGATCCGCGGCAGGCCGCGAATCTCATGCGGAAGCTGACGGACATGACAGGGCTCGAACTGGGCCCCGGTATGCAGGAGGCCCTCCAGCGGATGGAAGCCGGAGAGGACCCGGAAGCCATCGAGGCGGAAATGGGAGATCTCCTGGAAGGAGAAGACCCCTTTCTCATGAAGGGAAAAGGGTCCACGTTACGAAAAAACCGTCCGCCGAGGGTGGATGATACGCTTTATGACTTGTAATGTAGCTCAAGGCACAGGGCCGGAAAGGTCTTAACGGCCTACTCGAAGAGGGCTACCACCCTTTCGAGGCGGTCTGCCACCCGTTTCCGCCCCACGGCCATGAGGATATCGAAGATCCCCGGACCTACCGCCTGACCGGTCACGACCGTGCGAATTCCATTGATCAGTACCCCCGCCTTTACTTCGAGTTCCTCGGCTGTTTTTCGAAGCACATTCTCCACCTCTTCCGGAGTATAGTCTTCCATGCCTCGGATTCTTTCGGCCAGGAGCGGCATCCAGACCTTCAGCCCTGGATGTTTCAGTACATTCTTTTTCAGGGCACCCTCGTCCAACGGGAAGTCGTCGGAAAAATAGGCGCGCCCAAGAGTGACAAAGTCGGTGAGTACATGAAACCGCTGCCGAATCAGGTCGATGGTGCTCAGGAACCACTCCCGATTCGTCGTCTCGAACGAAGGGTTCCAGATGCCTTCCCCGAGGAATTGTTCCCGCACATAGGGTTCCAGTTCTTCGAGGGGCATGGTCTTGATATAATGGGCATTGATGCTGAGGGCCTTGGGGTCGGTAAAAAATTTCGGGTCATCCTTTCTGATATCAAAAACGGCATTGGAACGTTTAACCCCTTCGAGGGAAAAGGCCTCAATCAACTCGTCTTTCGAAAATATCTGCCCGGAATCCGTTGTGGACCAGCCCAGAAGCGCCAGAAAATTGACGAATGCCCACGGCAGAAAACCGTGTTCCCTGTAAAAATGGATGGCCACCTGCTCACCGTGCTTCCGTTTGGAGATTTTGGCCTTCTTGGGGTCCAAGGTGAGCGGCATATGGGCGAACCTGGGGACAGGGGACCCAAGGGCTTCGTATATGAGAATCTGCTTTGGAGTATTTGCGATCCCATCCTGCCCGCGAATCACGTGGGTGATGCCATCCCGAATATCATCCACCGCATTGGAGAGCACGTAGAGGGGCTGTCCGTTGGAACGCACGATGACAAAATCTTCTATGTCTTTATATTGTTTTTCAATGGCACCGTAAACCATGTCTTTGAACCGGACCGCGCCGGGACCCCCGGGGACCTTGAGGCGTATGGTGTGAGGGATGCCGGCGGCTTCCTTTTCAGCAACTTCCTCCTCAGAGAGGTTCCGGCACGTTCCATCGTATTGAAGGTCCGCTTTTGCTTCCCTTGCTTCTTCGCGCTTTTGTTCCAGCTCTTCCTTCGTACAGAAACACTTGTAGGCATGCCCCGATTCAAGGAGCCGCTCTGCTGCTTTCCTGTGTTCCCCCAGAAAATGAGATTGAAAATAGGGTCCCTCGTCCCAGGTAATTCCCAGCCACTTCAAACCATCGATGATCCCCTGGATGGCCTCCTCGGTGGATCGTTCTTCATCCGTATCCTCGATTCGGAGAACAAATTTTCCCCCGGTCTTCTGGGCATAGAGCCAGTTGAAAATCGCCGTGCGGGCCCCGCCTATATGAAGGTATCCCGTGGGACTCGGCGCAAACCGTACCACCACATTTTCTTTCATCCGTTTTCCTTTCTCACCTCTTAATATTCTCTCTGATATACTTCACCACGTCTTCCGTGTTGGTTCCAGGGCCGAACAGCTCCGCTATTCCCGATTGCTTGAGCTGGGGGATATCTTCATCGGGGATAATCCCGCCGCCTATGACCAGGACGTCGTCAATACCCTTTTCTTTCAACAGGGTCATAACTTTCGGGAAATGGTAGTCGTGTGCGCCCGATAGTATGCTCATGGCAATGACATCCACGTCTTCCTGCAACGCGGCCTCCACTATCTGCGCAGGCGTCTGCCTGAGTCCGGTATACACCACTTCCATCCCGGCATCCATCAGCGCGCTTGCCAGCACCTTTATGCCCCTGTCATGCCCATCCAGTCCCGGCTTTGCCGCCAGGACCCGTATCTTTTTCCCGTTTT
>CAYUCJ010000302.1:0-2850 GCA_964443285.1 uncultured Desulfobacteraceae bacterium
ATTCAACGGTCACATACCCCTCGAGTTTCATGCTCGTGGCCGCCATGAATCCTTGCCCGTGTGGTTTCCTTGGGGACCCGAAGCGCGAATGCGCCTGCTCGCTGGCCCAGATCAGAAGATATCGAACCAAAATTTCCGGTCCCCTCATGGACCGCATCGATCTTCACCTTGAGGTTCCGGCGGTTCCCTACAAGGATCTCGCATCAAAAAAAGACGGAACATCTTCCCGGGAAATTCTTGAAAGGGTCATGGGGGCGCGAAAGGTCCAGGCCCGGCGTTTTCTTGGCTCAAGCATACATACCAATGCCGGCATGAACAGCAGACAGATCAAACGTTTTTGCAGGATTAATGAGACATCGGGCTCACTCCTCGAAAAGGCCATGGACCGGTTTGGCCTCAGCGCAAGGGCCCATGCCCGCATCCTGAAGATTGCCAGGACCATTGCCGATCTGGAGGCCGGCGGGGAAATCACCGAGGCCCATGTGGCCGAAGCCATTCAATACCGGACTCTCGATCGGAGAAAAGTGCATTGAAAACCTTTTTGAAAATTTTCATCTGGTTCTTTTCTTCAGTCGCTTTCCTGGGTCTCTGCACGGCCGGGATCTTCTGGTATCTGTGGTCCAGCAATCTTCCTTATATTGGGTCGCTTCAAGAGTATCGTCCACCCCTTGTCACGGAAGTCCTGAGCGAAGATGGCGAGGTGATCGGCCGATTCTGGGATGAAAAGAGATTTCTGGTCCCCCTGAAAGATCTTCCGGAAGACCTGGTTCACGCGTTTGTGGCTGCTGAGGATTCCCGCTTTTATGAACACGAGGGGCTTGATTTCCAGGGCATCATTCGTGCGTTCATCAAGAACCTGAAGGCGGGGAAGATTGAACAGGGAGGGAGCACGATCACCCAGCAGGTCACCAGGTCATTGCTTCTCAAGAACACGAAGAGGACCTATCGGAGAAAGGTTCGAGAAGCCATTCTGTCCATGCAGATCGAAAGGAATTTTTCAAAAGAGCGCATCATCTTTCTCTATCTCAACCAGATCTACCTTGGACAGGGGGCCTACGGGGTGGAGGCTGCCGCACGGACTTATTTCGGTAAATCTGCCAGGGATCTGGATCTGGCGGAGTCAGCACTCCTCGCTGGATTGCCGCAGGCACCTTCAAGGTACTCGCCGTTTCACAATATTGAGAAGGCCCGGAGCAGGCAGCACTATGTCCTGAAAAGGATGCTCGAGGCCGGTTATATCACTGAAGGACAAATGGAGAAGGCCCTAAAGGAACCCCTCTCTCTGAGAGAAGAGCAGGAGAATACCTTCCGGAAGGCGCCTTTTTTTACAGAGCAAATAAGGAAATACCTCCTCGGGAAGTACGGAAAAGAGACGCTCTACCGGGGCGGCCTCAGGGTCTATACGACTCTGAACCTCAAGATGCAGACAGCCGCCAGGGAGGCCCTCAACGAGGGGTTAATTGAAATGGACCACAGGGAAGGATACCGGGGGCCTGTCAGGCATTTGAAGGGTGATGAAGAGATCGCCTCATTTCTGGAAAAGGCGGAGGTTCAGCGCGCTGAAACCCCTTTATCCCAAGGCAGCCGTTTGGAAGCAGTGGTGGAAGAAGTGGATGACGAGCACGGTGAAACCCATGTCAGGATCGGCGGGTTGAAGGGTCTTCTGCCCCTCTCTTCCATGAAATGGGCAAGAAAGCCGAACCCGAAGGTGCCTTACTACGCCGTTAAAGTGACCAAACCCTCCCAGGTGTTTCACGCAGGAGATGTCATTCTTGTGCGCCTGGAGCGGGAGGGAGACCCTCCCTATGCCTGGGTGGTTTCTCTGGCTCAGAAGCCGGAGGCGCAGAGTGGACTGATTTGCATGAATCCTGCTACGGGGCGGATAAAGAGCCTGGTTGGAGGACGTGACTTCTATGAAAGCCAGTTCAACCGGGCCATTCAATCCCGACGTCAGCCGGGGTCCGCTTTTAAACCCCTCATCTATGCCGCGGCACTGGATCATGGCATGAATCCTGCCCAGCTGATCCTTGATGCACCCTACATCGGCATCAAGGCGGGTCCCGACGAAGAAGACTGGAAGCCGAAGAATTATAAAGAAAGGTTTTTCGGACCGACACTTTTCAGGACGGCACTCGCCAAATCCCGCAATGTCATCACGGTTAAGATCCTGAAAAAAATCGGCGTTTACTACGCCATTCAATACGCCCGGAAAATGGGAATAGAGTCGGAATTAAGCCCGGATCTTTCGCTGGCCCTCGGCTCATCGGGTGTTTCACTCATGGAACTCACGCGCGCCTATGGGGTCTTTGCAAATGGCGGCAACCTCGTCACTCCCCTGTTCATTGACAAAATCGTGGACCGGAACGGCCAAATCATAGAGGAAAACGGCCCTCAAGCCAGGCAAGTCATTTCCCCTGAGACGGCCTACATTATGACCGATCTTCTTCAGGCGGTCGTTCAGGAAGGTACCGGTTGGCGGGTCAAGGCATTAAAAAGGCCTGCGGCCGGAAAAACTGGAACGACGAATGACCTGAGAGATGCCTGGTTTATGGGCTACACGCCCGGCTTGGTCACCGGCGTGTGGGTTGGGTATGATGACAGGCGATCCATGGGGAAAGGGGAGACAGGTTCCCGCGCGGCCAGCCCCATCTGGCTTTCATTCATGTCCCATGTCCTGAAGGACAGGCCAGTGAATGATTTTACGGTCCCCGAAAACATCGTATTCGCCAAGATAGACGCAAAGACCGGTCTACTGGCGAGCCCCTACTCAAAAGAGACCGTATTCCAAGCCTTTAAGGTTGGGACCCAGCCTACGACGTACTCTCCCAAACCTTCGTCTCCAAAATCGAA
>CAYUCJ010000302.1:2950-4350 GCA_964443285.1 uncultured Desulfobacteraceae bacterium
AAGGCAGAGGAAAACCTCAATAAGAATGCCAGATTCGACCCAATGCCTCTTCTGGTTTGGCTTTGCTCCATCACATTGCGCCCCGGGCCGGAGCTGTCAGCTTTCTTCCAGATCTCGAATGCCTTTAAGGACCGTATCAAAAAGTTCTTTGATGTCCTCTTTTTCGAGACAGGAAAAAGCCACGCGAAGGTCGGTCCTTCCCAGAGAGATGAGACCCACGCCATACCGGTCAAGCAGATGAATCCTGAGGGCCTCCGCATCCACACTCTTCAGCTTCAGGCACATGAAATAGCCTGAGTTAAAGGGATAGACCTCCCAGACGCTGTCATATTCGGTATTGGCAAGGACGCGCCTCACCTCATCGGCCCGTTCTTTCATAATCTGAAACTTCTTTGCCTTACAAGTGAGGTAGTCTCCTGATTGCATGGCCCTTAGCACGATTTCCTGGCTCAGGTGTGATGCATTCGATATGGAACCCCTGACAGCTCCGGCCGTTTTTTTCTCGAGGGCGTCGTAAACCGGGCCTGAGTCGCCGTCAATCAGGGCTCCATAGGTTACAAAACCCACGCGCAAACCCCACACAAAGTCCTCCTTGGTGGCCCCGTCGAGTTTGATACAGAGGAGTCTCGGATGAGTGTCCGACATCGTGGCAAAAATGGATTCCTTGAGGCAACTCTCGTCATAGAAAAGACCGAAGTAGGCATCATCTGTAACGGCGATTACATTGGTACCTTTTTCCGCTACACTTCGAAGAATTTCCCTGATACGCGAAGCCTCTTGAGGGGAAACGGTGTACCCGGTCGGATTGTTAGGGAAATTGAGCAGCACAATGAGCTTACCTCTCTTTTGGGCCTCAGATTCAAGACAGGCTTTAAAGCCTTCAAGGTTGTATTTCCCCGCGGAGTCAAACAGGGGGTAATGGATGATCTCCGCACCACGGCGCACCTGGAATATCAGGTTGTAATTGCCCCACATCTTATTCGGAAGGATAATGGCATCACCGGGATCGACCCATATATCCGAAAGAACACTGAGACCATGGGTGAGGGCCTGGCTGACGATGGGGAGGCTGATGGCCTTTCCGGAGAGGGAGGGGTTTTTTTCAAGCATTGCCGCTTTCCAGGCTTTCCGGAGCGGCATGATGCCGAAAGAAGGTGCATAGGTCAGTGATTCCTCGGGGCTCAGGCCGTTCAGGATGGCCATGACCGGGGGCAGATACATAGCGCTTCCTTTTTCAGTGGCCATCCCGATGGTCCCATTGAAACGGTGCGCTTTTTCCTTGGCCTCGGTGCTCTGGGAAAGGATGCCCTTTGGGAAAAAAAGGGCCTTGCCCACCTTGGACAACATCTCATAGATGTGAGAGTTTCCTCGATCGATGATCTCGTTGAGTTCCCTGGCAA
>CAYUCJ010000303.1:0-4346 GCA_964443285.1 uncultured Desulfobacteraceae bacterium
CCACGAAAAGGGGCCCCAGGGGACTTCCCAGGGAGTGCTGGATGACCACGTTGAGACTCAGGGAAACGGCTCGAAGACCCGGGTGGACCACGTCCTGGGTGACGGCCACCCCCGCGGGGACGAACAGGATGATCGCGATGCCCACCAGCAGCAGCGCACCGTACCGAAGCTGCCCTTCCAGAAATGTCAAAGCCACGAACAGCAGAAGAGCGGAAAGGATCGATGAAGCGGCCGGGAACAACATACGCGCCCTCGGCGTACGTCTCATCCACCGATCAGCCAGGAACCCGCCCAAGGGCGCCCCGATGATGGCCATGAAAAGGATCAGACCACTTTTCAGCCCCGCCTGGCTCATGGGCGTTCCATCCACACGGTGAAAATAGGTGGGAAGCCAGCTGAGGAGCGCCGTGGTCACAAAGACATTGGAGGCAAAGGCCAAATTGTTGAAAAGAAGAGACCTGTTCCTCAAAAAAGATCCGGCGATCTCGGTCCGGGTCATGGTCTCCGAGTTCGCTTCCTGATGCCTGCGCGCCCCCTTTATGAGGGGGATGGTCTTATAATCCTTCACTTTGAAGAACATCAAGGCCAGAAAAAGACCCGGCAAGGCCACGATGCCGAGGCTGTGACGCCATCCGAAACGCTCAGCGATCATTCCACCTAAGGCGATGCCGATGGCGCTTCCCAGAGGAATGGAAGCGTTCCAAAGTCCAAGGAATCTTGCCCTTTTCTCGGGGGGAAAGAGGGCCGATATGAGAGCTGTACCGCCCGGGGCGTACCCCCCCTCACCCAGGCCGATGAACGCCCGAGCCACAAACAGCTGCTTGAACCCGCGTGTGAAGACGCATGCAAACGTGGCAAGGCTCCAGAGCACCGCCATCAAGCCGATGGCCTTTTTCCGGCTCCAGCGGTCTACGATCACGGAAGCCGGAAACGAGAAAAGGAGGATGGACCAGTAAACAGCGGAAACCAGCAGACCGCACTGCGTATCGGTGAGTGCCCACTCCTTTTTCAGAAAGGGAAACAGGGAGACAATGACCATACGGTCGATGTAATCGAACATGTAGAGCAGGAACAGGAGAGAAAAGGCGTAGTAGGCGTTTCTTTTCGTGTTCATCGCAACAGGGGGCTTTTCGGGTTGGAAACCCACAGCTCAGTTAACCAGCGACTTCGTGTCATCTTGACCCTCTTCCAATAACTCCTATGGTTTCACATGCAGCAGGAGTATGGCGTCAAGCGGATCCTTGCCACCATCCTGGTATTTGGTGGCTCCCGACTCAGGCAGCACGGCGAGTCTGCCACCAATCATCGTTATGCCTTCTGCCATGGGCGGAAAATCGATTTCCGTCTGGTAGTTTTTGCCATCCAGATACCACAATGGAACAGTCGTGCCATCGGATAATGTGGCTTTTGCGAGAGGTGGTTCACCTAAAGGATTCCCGTAAATCACAATCGTGCTGCGGTTCCTTCGACCATAGGAGAGACTGAGAAAGATACGGCTGTGCGTTACGTGCATGCCTTGCACCCGTTGCCTGACGGATAGCACAAACTTCGGTTTGCCCGTTGCATGCTCCGCAGAGTAACCACACACCCACGCGTACTTCTCGATGCCATTTCGGTCCTTCACATGGTGCGATGGATCGGTTGGATATCTTGAACCGTATGCAAATTCACCAACGAACAGTGTGTCGTCCGTCGCAGTGCAGAACGACGCCTTGGTTTCGGCCTGCCGGACGGCGACGGGAACAACAACCGCAGACGGGCTTTTGGTCAAGAACGGTTTCAGGTCGTATTGAAAGACCTTTCCTTCCGAGGCAACCCAAAGCGAGCCATCCAGTGCTGCGATTCCTCCCACATGCCCGTAATGAAACTTCGTCGGCCCTTCTTTCAGCACAAGTGAGGAAATCATTTTCCCATTGGAGTTGTCCACGACTGAAATGCGTGAAGGTGCGCCATCAAGGTAATGGGAAATGAGGATCCTGTCCTGCTCGTGAACGTACGTGATCCCCTGAGGAATCCCGCCTTGTCTCAATCCTGGAATAATGGCCCCCTGGTCAAATGGCACGGAAGGTGGTTTGAGCGTGCTGAAGTCGCGCGGTGAGACCTGGGTAAAGGGCTGTTGAGTTTCGGCGAAAAGCGTCCTGGATGTCACCAGGCTGGTGACGAAGAGAAAGAGAAAGAGAATCACGGTCCATTTGGCAGGCGGCCCCGATGCAGGCCGTTTCCGCCACCATGGATGACCCATTTCCGGAGACGTTGCGTTACCTTCGGTTGCCCAACATAAATCAGCGATGCGGCTTTTTCCGTCCGCTGATCTATTTATCAGCCATTTTTCCAACTTTTTTCGCACTTTCCTTTGCAAGCAAGACATTCCGATGGAATACAGCATAAGGAATTGCTGTGTTAAGATGACCAAGCTTTTCCCTATATCCTTTTTCTGATAATTCAACTAAATCAGGCAAGTAAAAGAAATTCTCCCAGTCTTCAATTTTCGTTTGAAAGGATTCAGTCATATTCGTTGGTAAAGGATGATCAAGGTGTTTTCTATTCCAGGGACAAGCTTGTTGACATATCTCGCAATCACCTATCCTGTTCTCCATAACCGATTGCACTTTTTTAGGTAAATTTTCATTTTGCAATTGATATGACATACAATTTTTCACATTCAACACATAAGGTTGATCAAGCGCTGATAAAGGACAGGCTTTTTGACATTTGTCGCAGTTGTGGCATCGATTGGATTCCTCCACGTTGTTATGCTCAAGATCGGCGTTTGTTATAATTCCTCCAAGAGCTAAAAACGTTCCATACTTTTTTGATATAAGCAAAGAGTGTTTGCCCTGCCATCCCAAACCTGCCCTTATTGCAGCGAGTTTCAATGGAAGAATAGATCCTCCTTCTTTAGCACCCTCACAAACAATTGCCTGGTATCCCTCATTCCTTAGAAACTTGGCAATGGGTTCAAGCGGTTTCACAACATCGAGGAAAAACCCTGAAAGATAGAGCCTGCTTGTTCGGCCATACCAAGCAATTTTCCAGACCGGTAAGGTTATTCCCCCAATGTAGATGCCTGCAACAACAATTGTTTTTGCGTTCGGCAACGATATTGTTGGATTTCGTCGTTGTGAATCGCTTAGGGCATAGTCTTTAAATTCCGATGCATCAGCAAATCCCAAAGCATCTATTCCGATGGAATCAGCAAGATCTCTGATACTTTCTGAGAGTAACTCTCTTTCCATTGTTTAAAGTTCCTGACACCTGATATTTTTTTTAGCGTAGGATAACGGCTTCGAGTTGAACCGACTTGGCCGGCATTTTATGCCAGGCCCACCGTACCTGTGCGCCACGCAACGCCGGGGCACGGATCACACAAAGGGTCTTTCTATGGTCGGGCCTGCATGTAGTGGCCATAACCACACGCATCCGCAGGCTATTTCAACCAAAACCGTTCTTTTCATTGCATGGATGATAGTTCACGTGGTCTGCCCCTCTTTTTGACTCACGATTGCAAGTATGGCGAAAGGGCGTTCCATAACTTCTTCTGCAGGAGTTCGTCCCCCCTCCGGAATTCATCTGGAATATCCAGACAAATGAGTTTCCCGGAAGGCTGTCCGAATTTTGTCTCCAGAAGGGCTTTCATCCATTCTTCCATGACGAAAATCACATCGGCATCATCTACCAGATCCTGCGTCAGAGGCGTGTTTGCAGCAGGTGATGTCCCGGCGGAAAGAACACGGATGGAGAGATCGTTGCTCCGCAAAACCTTCCGGCACAGATCCTCGGCCGTCTTGCTGCGATCGACATTGGCCTTGCAGACGAACAGGTACGTCTTGTGCTTTCTCATCCCTTTCTCAGGCAAACGGCTCCATTTCCCGGCAAACAGAGAAACCCGCCTGACCCTGTCCGGCACCTTCAATAACCGATTTTCTGAAATTCATATCCAAACGTTATCTTCTGCCGTCCCTTCCGCACAACAGCCCTCGCGGGCAAGGTTGGGGCGGCAACTCTATGGTTATGTATTATGTTTTTGTTAACACCGATACCGAATTGTCCCTTCCTATTCCCCTTGCAGACATGGGGCTTATTGCCTGAATGAGGTTTAAAGCCTCCCGACCTCCTTGTAACGGAAGCAATCTGTTGTGTGGTCGTTTACCATCCCAACTGCCTGCATAAATGCATAGCAGATCGTTGAACCCACGAAGCTGAAACCGCGTCGCTTCAAATCGTTGCTCATCGCCTGGGACCCCACTGTCCATGCCGGCAGTTCCGCCATGGATTTCCAGCCGTTCTGCAGCGGAATGCCGTCCACATAACGCCAGAGGAATGCGTCCAGTGTTCCAAACTCCTCT
>CAYUCJ010000304.1:0-4307 GCA_964443285.1 uncultured Desulfobacteraceae bacterium
GGTCTGTTCACAAAAAGCACGAATGTGGGGGGCTTCGTGCTGCTCTGGGTCGCATAGAAAAACTTGAGCTGCCCCTTCCCTATACGCGGGGGAGGATGAACCTGGATCATTTCTCCGACAGCTTTATTGACCTCAGACGTATTGATGCGGGTGGTGAATTGGTCGTAGACCAGGTCAATCTTATCGAAGAGCTTCATGACCCGGTCCCCTGTGAGAGCTGAAATGCGGACAATGGGGGCGAAGGCGAGGAATTTCAGCTGACGCTCCAGCTCGGTTTCAAGTCTTTTTCGTTTTTGCGGGTCCTTTTTCATCAGATCCCACTTGTTCAGTGCCAGTACAATCCCCTTGCCTTTATCCAGAGCATAACCACAAATACGGGCATCCTGTTCCGAAATTTCCCGGTCCGCATCGAGGAGAACGATGGCAATATGGCAGCGGTCGATGCTTTTGAGCGCCTTTATCACGGAAAATTTCTCGATTTTTTCCTTGACTTTCGACTTCCTTCGGATTCCGGCTGTGTCTATCAGGACATATTTTCTCTCGCGCCAGACGAACTTCGTGTCGATCGAATCCCTGGTTGTCCCGGGAAGCTCACTGACCACCAGCCGATCTTGCCCGAGTATCCGGTTGATGAGGGAGGATTTGCCCGCGTTTGGGCGCCCCAGGACCGCAATTCTGGCGTGGTCGGCATCAGGCAATTCGGTGGACGCATCCGGAAGATCCCTGGTCACTTCCGCCATCAACGCTTTGAGACCATAGCCATGGGCCGCCGAGAGAGGCAGGACCGGATCAATTCCAAGGCCATAGAAATCCGCGAGAAGATGGTCGTGCTCCGGTCCGTCGATCTTGTTGACCGCAAGAAAGAGTTTTTTCCCGACCCGCCGAAGGAGATCGGCCATTTCTTCATCCCCCGGCATGATTCCCTGCCTGCCGTCCACCATGAAAAGCACCACGTCCGACTCCTCAACGGCCCTGAGGACCTGCTTCCTGACCATGCCCAGGAGAAGGTCCTGGCCAATGTCTTCAAATCCCCCGGTATCAATGAGCGTGAGCGGAATTCCATCGTAGGTGATGCGTGCGTAGAGGCGGTCCCTTGTGACGCCGGGCGCATTATCCACCAAGGCGTTTCTGGACCTCGACAGCCTGTTGAACAGGGTGGATTTTCCCACATTCGGGCGTCCGACTATGGCGATTGTTGCTTTCATAGAAGAAAGGAAAACAGGTGCCCCAGGTTCCTACCGGGGGCCGGGCAGGTTTTCGCTTACGATGCGCGAGAGTTCGGGCAACTTCATGGGTTTTTCAAGCAGGGCGAGGGCAAAACCCTCTCGAAGGGTTTTTTGCGCCCGGCTGTCGGAGACATTTCCGGTCAGGACGAGGATACGCGCGTCTTGATCGTAGGCCTTGATCTGCCTGCTGGAATCATAGCCATTCATGACAGGCATGTTGATGTCCATAATGACGAGATCCGGGGAGAATTCCTTGTATTTCCGAAGACCTTCCAGACCATCAAAGGCTCTGTCAACCACATAGGTTCCTTCGATCTCAAGAACCTCGCTCAATAAGGCGGCGAGCGAGGGTTCGTCATCGATGATGAGGATTCTTCTTTGATCCACCAGAGGGCCTCCAATGTCGCTAGCAAAAAACGCCTAAAACCTCTCGAAACCATCTCGCATATTTGTACTTTCTTGAGAACCTCTTGTCAACTCTTATTATCAATATGTTGTATAATCTTGGCCTGACGACCTCCTATATTGTATTTTCGGAAGGAAATTGGCCATATAGACGGCGTTTCTTTTCAAGCGGCACAGTTTTTTCACTTTATGGCTTGACTATCCCCTGAATTCCGGATAATTTCATTTGCAATCTATAACCTTTTCTTTTTGACTTCTGCTGAATTATTCAAATGGCTACTAAATATATCATTGTTACAGGCGGGGTACTTTCAGGACTCGGCAAAGGAATCGCTGCAGCTTCCATCGGACATCTCCTTTCCTCCAAGCTCAAAATCGTTCCCATAAAATGTGATGGCTATCTGAACGTAGACCCGGGGACCATGAATCCCTTCGAGCACGGCGAAGTCTTCGTCCTTGATGACGGAGGCGAGGTGGATATGGATTTCGGGCACTATGAGCGCTTCCTGGGGGTCACCTGCCGGTCAAAGTGGAACCTGACCATGGGAAAGGTGTTCGACATGGTGAGGAAGAAGGAAAGACGTGGGGATTATCTGGGCAAGACCGTGCAGTACATCCCCCATGTCACGGATGTTATCAAAAATCATATTTTTGATGTGGCCAGGGAAGAGAAGGCCGACCTTGTTATCGTGGAGATCGGCGGAACTGTCGGGGATATTGAAAACGAACTTTTTCTGGAAACCATGCGGCAGATGAAGGAGGACGTGGGACGGGAGAACGTGATCTATGTCCACCTAACCTATGTCCCTATTCCGTATGGAGTGAATGAACAGAAATCGAAACCGACCCAGCAGAGCGTGAACCTCCTCAAGCAGAGGGGCATATTCCCGGACATCATTATCGGGAGGTGCTCCGAATTCCTTACCAAGAAGATCAAGGTGAAAATTTCCTCCTTCTGCGATGTTGAGCCTGAGGCGGTGATTACCGGGCTGGACGTGGAAGATATCTACGAAATCCCCGTAATCTTCGAGCAGGAAAGATTGCCGGAGATCATTCACAAAAAGCTGAATATCTACAGCCCTCCCGACTTGAGGAAATGGAAAGAACTCATCAACAACCTCCGGAATCCCGAAAAGAGCGTCACTGTGGCCATGTGCGGTAAATACACCATGCTGGAGGATTCCTATGCCTCAATCATAGAATCTTTTAACCACTGCTCGGCGCATCTGGGATGCAAAATCGACGTGAAGTGGGTGGAAACGACAGATCTGGAGAACACCTCATTCATGGATGAAGTGGATGGGGTCATTGTCCCGGGCGGGTTTGGATCACGCGGTACGGAGGGGAAAATAGAGATCATTCGCCTTGCACGGGAACGGGATATTCCGTTCCTGGGACTCTGCCTTGGACTTCAGCTGGCGGTTATCGAATTTTCCAGGAACGTCTGCGGGCTGGCCGGTGCGAACTCGACCGAGATCAATCCAATGACGGACCATCCCGTCATTGATGTCCTCCCGGAACAAAAAGAGGTGACCGAAAAGGGGGGTACCATGAGGTTGGGAGCGTATCCTGCCGTCCTGAAGAAGGGGACCGTGGTTCACAAACTGTATGGGGCAGAGGAGGTATCTGAACGACACCGCCACCGTTTCGAGGTCAATCCCGAGTATCATAAAGTGATCAGTGAGCGCGGAATGGTTTTCTGCGGCACCTCCGAAGACGGCCGCCTGGTGGAATTCATCGAATTGCCCGATCTGAAGTTTTTTGTGGCCACACAGGCCCACCCGGAACTGAAGTCAAGGATGCGAAAACCGGCGCCTCTTTTCTATGGATTCTTAAAGGCGTGCCTATCTTAGCCCGGACAAAATGTGTGGCCTGGTTGAAGGGATATCCTGATCCTGCCGCGGATCCAGCTTCCACAGCATGACGAGATATCGGATTATATTTTGCGGCATCCACGGTAATGAAAGCGCGTTTGAGCGGCGGATGATCCGATTGGGCGTGTCGAGGGAAGCTTTGGAACCCATGGTTGAAAGGGCGCCCCTCGAGGTGAAGCGCGGTTTGACCCAGCCCGAGGCCAATTTCTACGCCCGAAAATTCCAGGAGGCAGGGGGGCTCGTGTCCATCGAGGAATATAAGGTCCATGAACCGCCTGATCGCGGCAGAAAAAGCATCTGCGTGGCCTCACTCGAGCGATTTACCCCTTGCCCTGAATGCGGGCTCAAGCAGACAATGGGATCCTTTTGTGTCCGTTGCGGCTTCCAACTGAGAAATGCCGGTAAAGGGCTGGATTCAGAACGTGTCAAGGATTGTTGATCTGGAAGAAGGCAGGCGGTTCATTGCCGCAAAAAAGGGTTACCGAAACTGGGTAAGTCACTTCGGGGAAAATTTCCAGGTGGATACCAGATTGTCCCAGGTTTCCACAACCACCCTTTCCTATCTGGCCCAGGGTAAGGACAAGGGGACCTTCTACCTCTACGACCTGATAATGAATCTTGAGAAACTTGGCTCCGGCTTCGAATTTAATGAACTCGATGCCGGGAACAAGATGAAAGTCATTGACCGCTATCTCTTTCTCCTGGACCGGATTCGATTTGAGTGTATGAAGCGACTGGGGTGGATCGATGACTATCCCGGCGAAGCTTCAAGCATTGTGGAGTTGGTTACGCGGTTTGACGA
>CAYUCJ010000305.1:0-4231 GCA_964443285.1 uncultured Desulfobacteraceae bacterium
TTATCGAGGCTGCCTGCTCTTTCAACGGGGCACACACGATTCTTTCTATTGCTCACTTTCTTGTTCCTCCTTCCACCCTGTGGAGAGCCAATGATTCAGGTTCTCGCGTCCCTGTCCAGCTCGAGCGCTTTCCTTCCCCAACTTTTTTGGCAACAGGTCGATAATCGTCTCCGAATTCAGTCACCTCTACCCCTTCCATAAGGCAAACGTCCATAAGAATCCAGAAAACTGATCAAGCGGATATTGGACGTGTTTGAATTCGACTAAAAGAGATTCAAAATCAAAAGGTTATCCATTAGTTATGATTCGCGTAGGAGCAGGGATGTTGTTGATAAGTAGAAAGCCAACCAACTAATCCTTCCTTAATCTCTTAACACAGTTAACGTAAATATTAAAAAATTAGTCTATATTTATCTTGGCATCGATACCCTGGGGACTATTAGGGACCGGATGCAATGTTCCTAACCGGAGGTCCTGCCGCACTTCGCTCATCAGCACCGGGTCGGTCAGATGCGAAACCGAGACTTTACACGGTTCAACACTTACAAAGCGATAGGGGGAAGCGAAAATGTCAAACAAGTGCTTAAGCTCATCTTCAGAAAGAGGGTCCACACTGCCGCGATCAGCAGCATCACTGGTGCTTTCTTTAAGGTCGCGACTGAGCCCGGTTTGGCTCAGTGCAACCGGACTTCCATCTCCGAATCTTGTCAGGATCTCAACCATTTCCCGCTCCTTCGTGGAAAAAGGTGAAGATTACGCGTCAGGATCGGGAGACAGGGCATGCCCACTCACACAACCGGCAGTACCTGACCACTTTTCCTCGAATATCTCCACCATCAGAAATCGCTTCCTTTGCCGTATCCTTGTCCCACTGCATCTGGATATTGCACTGGACCCTGTCATATACGCCGGTTCTGCCCGGGAGTTGCGCAAGACCAAGTTTTTCTTTGGAGTAGATTCTTTCACCAAAAGCCCGCTGGGGGCAGGCCTTTCTGCAGGGTGCGTTGCACGCTCCACAAGGATCAAAATCCGTCGGTCCCGTACTCAACAAGGCCTTGTCTGTCAGTAACGCCCTGAGGCGTACCCGTGGACCATACTGCGGTGTGACCAGCATATTGTTTTTCCCGATACATCCCAGTCCGGCCATCACAGCGGCATCCTTCAGAAAAATGCCTCCTTTTTCGATATGATAAGGCAATTTATTCGTTTTTATTCCTTTTTCCTTTTCCAACCAGTTTGACAGTTCAGCGGCAATTGAAATGAGGATCCTGTTCCCTTCCGTGCCCCCGGTAAATCCGTCTTTCCACCAGTCAAGTTCCGGCCTGTCATCCGGGTGTTCAATGGCAATGACGATTGCCGATTTGGCATTTTCCGGCCATTCAATTCCCCTTTGTCTTGCATGCTTCGTCTGGGTTATCCCAATTCCTTTGTATTCACCCAGCTTTCCGTAGACGGCATGAGATGGAGAGTTCCTCAGCTCATCCACTCTCGCGATGCCGGCCAGAGAAGCCCCATGATCCTTGGCCTTTTCCACTACCTGAGATGTAATGATGTTAAGAATTTCGGAATTCATGATCCCCCTTTCATCGTTTCGAGTTGCAGTAGGTTTATGCCTTACTGCTTCCCAGCCCCTCTCAGGGATTGGGAAGCAGTATGATGGTGACAAAGGGCGTGACATTCCTTTCGCCACCGCTTCAATCAATCATTATGCAGACCACCATCGCTCGGCACATCTCAGTCCACCGAGATCAAAATTAATTGCCATCAGGAGGTTGGCAAAAATGGGAATAACTGACCCGCTTTTTGGATTTTTGAGGCTCCGGAGTCTCCTCCTCAATATACACAGTTTTCCTGGCATATTTGGCATATTCTTCTCTTGATATTGGGGGGGATAAGGCAGGTCGGTTTGTTTTAAAGGATATGGAAATAGACTCATTTTATCAAGAAATTTTTATGTCCGAAAGGCCATAAGAATAAAACCTTCATCGCAAAGGAGATATCCACATCAAGGTTTCCATTGAGATGTATTTCATGGCATGCTATCCTTTTTCGCCAAGTCGGACGATAGGACCGTGTTGGGGAAATTTGAAGTTCTCAGCACAGGCGCCCAACCAGGAAACGACATCTAAAATGGTACAAGGAAGGTGATCGCAAATGAAAATATGCCAACCGGTCAAGGTCAGTCACACCTACACGCAAACACTCGCGGCCCCACCGGCGGACGTATTTCCGCTCCTCTGCCCTGTTCGCGAGAGGGAATGGGTGAAGGGATGGGATCCGAAGCTGGTCCTTACTGAATCCGGGCACGTTGAACAGGACTGCGTCTTTGTCATGGAGGACCGACCCGACGATTCCATCTGGGTGGTAACCCAATGGGATCCGGAAAGGTTTTCCGTGAAATTTATCAAGGTGACTCCCGGTTTGACAGTGGCAAAAATCGAGATCCAGCTAAGAGAGGCGGAAGGCGGAAAAACCTATGCCGATGTGACGTATGGCTATACGGCCCTGAGCAATGAGGGCGAGGCATTCGTCGATGGTTTTACCAGGAATCACTACGAGGACTTTATGCGAGAGTGGGAAACCGAACTCAACCAATTCCTCGCGGGGAACGAAAGAGAGCGCTTCAAGGTAATTTAGGCCTGGTCTCCCAGACGGCCTGCTCCTGGCCCGCCCCGAAGGTGAAAGAAACAGCGATGCATAGCGACCTGTCGAAAACTAAATTGCCCCTTCCATCCTTTAATGACGAGGAGGGCTTAGAGGTCCCGGTCCATCTTCCGCCTGTGATCGATGCACACGTGCACATCTTCCCGGAAGGTGTTTTTGAAGCCATCTGGGAGTGGTTTGACCACAACGCATGGCCCATACGGTACCGGTTCAAATCAGCTGATGTGCTGGAATACCTGCTCTCAAGGGGGGTACGCCACGTGGTGGCCTTCCAGTATGCCCACCGGGCTGGAATGGCGCGGGAGTTGAACCGCTATATGCTCCGCCAGTGCTGGAAATTCCCGAACCGGGTCACCGGCATGGCCACGGTCTTCCCCGGAGAAGAGGGGAGTGTTGATATCCTGCGTGAAGCCTTCGATTCGGGACTGATGGGTGCAAAGTTCCATGTTCACGTGCAGTGCTTTGACATGAACAGCGAAGAAATGGATGGCATCTACGACCTGTGCCGATCCGAGGAGAAGCCCGTGGTGATCCACGCGGGAAGGGAGCCCAAGAGCCCGGCCTACAAATGCGATCCTTACGTGCTTTGCAAAGCGGAAAAGATCGAAGCAGTGCTCCGAAACTTTGGAGGGCTCAAGCTTTGCGTGCCGCATCTGGGAATTGACGAGACAGGGCCGTACGGAAAGCTCATAGAAAAATACGACAACCTCTGGCTGGATACGGCCATGGCTCTGACCGATTATCTGGTAAAGGGAATTCGAATGCCGATACGTGAGATGAGGCCGGACCGCGTCATGTACGGATCGGATTTTCCCAACATCCCCTATGCCTGGGACAGGGAGCTCAAATGGCTGGAGAAGGCCGGCCTTTCCCAGGAAGTGCTGGAGCTGATACTGCACCGGAATGCCATGGTTTTTTTTGGGATCGATAACTTTGATGACTTCGCAAAAAGTCATCATCGCGCCCATGGACGGGGTCAGTAAAAAGGCCAAGGACGGACTTTTTACGATTACATCAACTTTAAAGGGCCAGAACAACGGATCCGATCGAAAAGTGTCGACAAGGAGGAATGATCGACCATGAAAGAGATGTACTTCGGGTATTACCAATCACCCATCGGGTTGGTTGAGATCGGGGGGACTTCCGGGGCAATCCATTCACTGGATTTTGTGGAAAGGCGTCGAGAGAATGTTGCTTCCAATGGGATGATGGAAGGTGTTATTCAACAGATTGACCAATATTTCAAAGGGACCCGGTCCGAATTCGACCTGGCCATCGACCCCCAGGGCACCGACTTCCAGAAAGCGGTATGGCGACAATTACTCAGAATCCCATTCGGTCGAACGGCTTCCTATGGCGACATCGCCCGGGCCATCGGGAACCCGAAGGCGGTTCGCGCGGTGGGCGCTGCCAATGGCCGGAACCCCATTTCCCTCGTGGTTCCATGCCACCGCATCATCGGAAGTGACGGCAGTCTGACGGGTTACGGCGGCGGACTGTGGCGAAAGGAATGGCTCCTGAAACTCGAAGGAATTCCCTTCGAAGGCAAAAGGCTTAAGGCGTAGGG
>CAYUCJ010000306.1:0-4221 GCA_964443285.1 uncultured Desulfobacteraceae bacterium
TTTGGTACGCAGGATAAAGAGACTTCGTTAGAAGTCCCTCCTTGGACTTTTTACTGACGGAATCCGAAAAGTGTGATTTTCGGGTTCCTCACAAATCAACGGGTTACAAAGCACTCCATTGATTTGCGTGCCCCTCCATGGGCACGATGATGAATTCCGACGAAGTCATCCGGTTTGGAGACCCGAAAGATATTTTTTGATTAGGGCGGATATTCAGGTTATACTTTAAGGGTATGCTTCATTTAATCGAATCTCGTCGGGATAGACCTCTCCACGAACACATGATGAATTCTTTCTAACTCATCAAATTTACATAGGAAAGGAATTTAGCCATGGGAAAGAAAAAGAAACGCAAGCCATCCAAACCGACCGCCGGGGCAACACAAAAGAAACAGATCCCCCCAAAAAAGTCTAGGACCCCTCTCTTCCTCCTCGCCTTCGGCGCAGCGTTGCTCCTCACGGGAAGCATCTATCTGTTCCAGGGACAGAAGGCCGAAAGACGTATTTCTCCAGCGGGCACATTGAAGGCGGAGAATATCAGCCTTCGCGAGAACAGGCCGACCCTGCCACCGGAAAGCTTTCAAGGGAAGACCCGAAGCGCCTACGAGGTAGCACGCGAAATACCGGAGGTGTTGGACGGGCTCTACTGTTATTGCCGTTGTCGAGAGAATTTCGGGCACAAAAATCTCCTGAGCTGCTATGTTGACACCCACGCATCCACATGAAGCACCTGCATGGATGAGGCGCTGTTAGCGTCTCGAATGCACGCCCAGGGCGCGACTGTAAGCGAGATTCAGGCGGAAATTGACCGAAAATTTTCAAGGTAGACTGAGTGGAAGAAAATAAAACCACACCGCCCAACAGGGCCAGGTCTGTCGTTCTTTTTCTTATAATTGCCGTGCTGCTTGGTGTTTTGACCCTCCTTCAAGGAAAGGATTCGATTCTTAATCTTTCTCACCGGAACCGGATTGAGCCGGGCATTCGAGCGCCGAATTTCACCTTTCCCGCACTCGACGGCAGGATAGTCGAACTGGCTCACTACAGGGGCAAAGTTGTCTTTCTCAATATCTGGGCAACCTGGTGTCCCCCTTGCAGGGAGGAGATGCCCTCCGTACAGACGCTCTATCAAGAATTGAAAGGTGAAGATTTTGAAATTCTGGCTGTCAGCATAGACGCATTGGGTGCCAAGGCTGTCGCCCCATTTATGAAAAAATACAAACTGGGTTTCCCGGCCCTTCTCGACACAGGCGCCTCAATCCAGAATCTCTACGGCACGACTGGTGTCCCCGAAACGTTCATCATCGACAAGAAGGGAATTGTCGTGAAGAAAACCTTGGGTGCAAGGGATTGGGCCAGTTCTGAAATGATTCATTTCTTGCGAGACCTTATTGACAAACCTCCCGCCGGCAAATAAGGGAAGCAGCTTTGACACTGCCCAAAGGATCAGGGAAGCGTTTAGGTCCAATTTTGCAAGTTCCGTGATCAAGGCGGACCCGCCCGCCATGACTGAAAGGAAAACCATGAGAAGCGATGTTTTCATCTTGTTCGTTAGAAACAACGGACTGAAAACGGAAGACGCGGACAGGTATTGCAGCGGATGCGGTACGGAGTTGTGACCGTACGCGCCTTTTTCTATGGCTGGACAATCATTGCTGCGGGGACCATTCTTTTAGCCGCTTCGTTCGGTATCAGTTATTCATTCGGCGTCTTTCTCAAGCCTCTGCAAAACGAGTTTTTATGGGACAGGGCCACAGCTTCAAGCCTCTTTTCTCTGTTCCTGGCTCTCACCGGAGCCGTCTCTATCGTTGGTGGTTGGGCGTCAGACCGATATGGCCCCAGGATGGTCGTATTAATCATGGGTGCTCTCAGTGGGCTGAGTCTCGTATTAACGTCACAAGTTCAGTCCCCGTGGCAACTCTACATCACCTACAGCGTTCTTCTGTCCCTGGGAATGGGAGCAATGTATATCGTCGTGATGTCAACGGGTATGCGCTGGTTCACCCGGAAACGGGCGACTGCTCTCGGAATAATGGGCGCCGGCGGCGGCCTGGGTCCCATTGTTATTGCTCCCGTCAGCGCCTGGATCATCTCTGTTTATTCCTGGCGCGCAGCCTATCTGATTATGGGAATTGCTGCATGGGTAATTGTCATACCTGCCGCTCTGTTCCTCAGGAAAGAACCTCCGGATACCGACCCGCCCGCCCGTGCCAGATCCGAACAGAGAAAAACCGAAAGTGAACGGCCCACTGCGGTCCCGAACTTCTCCTTAATGAGACTGATTAGAGCTCGAAATTTCCGGCTGCTCTCCCTGGCTTGGTTTTCCTATGCCTTCTGTTTTTATATGGTGATGAGCCACCTCGTTCCCAGGGCCGAGGATAGCGGGATGACACCCATACATGCGGCGGCCATTTTGAGCCTATTGACAGCCGTCGCGATTCCGTCCCGACTGTTGTTCGGATTCGTCGCAGATCTGGTCGACAAACGAACGATCGCTGCTGCCTTTGCCCTGATGATGTCCCTGGCGATGTTCTGGCTCGCTTTTGCTCATGAGGTATGGATGTTCTATTTATTTGCCATCCTTTTTGGGATAGGCTATGGCAGTATAGACCCACCTATTGCTGCTCTTGCGGGAGATATTTTCGGCCTGTCCGACGCAGGAATGATCATGGGATACCTCATGGTGGCCTGGGGCATAGGCTCTGCGAGCGGGCCTTACGTCGCCGGCCTCATTTTCGATCATACGGCTGGATATCCACTCGCCTTTTCCTCGGGAGGGCTGGTAATGGCAATTGGGGTGGGATGTCTTTTTAGGATGGAGGCAGGCGAAAAAGGAAAGGAGATCTCCGATGTTATCGAGTCAAAAAAGCCGCCTGGAGAACCCGGAATTTGATCCGCTTCTGTTGGGAAGCGGCTGGACTCCCGAAGATCTTTCCAAACCTCAAGTACTCCTTGAAAGCAGTTTCGGGGATAGCCATCCGGGAAGCACACACCTGAACCGGCTCGTGGACTCAGCCCGGACCGGGGTCTACAAGTCCGGTGGCAAGCCGGCTGTCTATACGGTCACAGACATCTGCGACGGCGTGGCAACCGGACACGAGGGAATGAATTATTCGCTCGTGTCACGGGATATCCTATCTGCCATGGTTGAAATCCACGCCAGGTCCATGCCCTTTGATGCGCTCGTCACCTTTTCGTCCTGTGACAAGTCCGTACCGGCCCATCTGATGGCTATAGCCAGACTGAACATCCCGGCCATTCATTTCTGCGGAGGATCCATGATGCCCGGGCCGGGGTTTTCAACGGCCGTCAAGTGCTATGAAAGCACGAAGGCTATCCGCGATGGAAACATGACCGAGCGTGAGGGCCTGTTTCACAAGGTCAATGGTTGTCCAACCTGCGGTTCCTGCCAATACATGGGAACCGCCAGCACCATGCAGGTCCTGGCTGAAGCCCTCGGCATGTCTCTGCCCGGCAACGCCCTTATGCCGGCCTGGTCAAACCTCATCCAGATCTACGCTGATGCTGCCGGACGACAAGTCGTCTCTCTGCTGGAAAAAGACATTCGGCCAAAGGCCATCCTGACTCCCGAGGCATTTGAAAATGCCATGATGATCCATGCGGCCGTATCCGGATCCACCAATGCCCTGCTCCACCTTCCGGCCATCGCATCACACGCGGGCCTGGCCCTGAGCTCCAATGACTTCCGACGAGCCCACAGGAAGATCCCCGTGCTGGCCGGACTGCAGATGTCGGGCCCCTGGCCGACCCAGATCCTCTGGTACGCAGGGGGCGTGCCTGGAATCATGCGGGCCCTGAGAGAATATCTCCATCTTGATGCCCTCACGGTGACCGGTTTAACAGTTGGGGGAAATTTGGATAAATTGGAAAAGGATGGTTTTTTTGACCAAACATCGATCTATCTCGAAAACTACCACCTCAAACCTGAAGATGTTATCCACTCTTTCGACGCACCTTTCAAAACCGGCGGGGGACTAACTATTCTGTCCGGGAACCTTGCCCCGGGAGGGGCCGTGGTCAAACATGCGGCTATGGCCCCTGAAATGCACCAGCACGTGGGACCGGCCAGGACATTTGATTCTGAAAAAGCCGCTGTTAAGGCTATAATCGATGGGGAAATCTTGCCGGGCGATGTGGTTGTCATCCGGTATGAAGGCCCCAGGGCTTCGGGTATGCCCGAGATGTTCAGGGCCACCGAGGTCC
>CAYUCJ010000307.1:0-4219 GCA_964443285.1 uncultured Desulfobacteraceae bacterium
TTTGGCGGGCTCGCCTCGGCAGGCCCACGCCGTCTCGAATCGGCTGTAAACAAGGGAATCCCGCTGGTTCTGGTTCCGGGAAGCGCCGACTTCATAAACTTCCTCGGGCCCAATACCGTCCCGGAAAAGTACCGGAGCAGAAAACTCCACGTACATAACCCTCAAGCTACCCTCTTGCGGACGAATGAGCCGGAGAATCGCCTCCTGGGAGAGACCATCGCACGAAAACTGAACCAGGCCCGGGGACCCGTAGTGATCATGTGGCCGAAATTGGGGCTTTCAACAGTAGACCGCAGGGGAAAACCATTTTGGGATCCGGATGCGGACAGGGCTTTGCTCGAGAGTCTGAGAAAGCATCTTGACCCGAAAATTTCGATACGGGAGGTAGATGCATATATCAACGATCACGACTTTGCAAAGACAGTGGCGAAAATGTCAAGATCAGGTATCTCGGACGCAAAGGGGTATCCACATTCTATTGAAACGGAGAGGAGAAGATTCCCCTGATGCTTGCCGATCAAAGGTATTGGAACCCATTGCTGGAAACGCTGCCTCTCCGTAAGGTCAAGGAACTCCAGTTGACGAAGTTCCAGTGCATCTTCAAATGGGCCTATGAGCGCTCCAAGTTCCACCGGGCCCTCTATGACCGGGCATCCATCAGGCCCGAAGATATCAGATCCCACGAGGACATCCGGCGTATCCCCACGGTGGAGAAGTCCATGATGCGGGATGTGCAGCGCAAGGACCCGTTTCCTTACGGAGACGCGCTTTGCGTTCCCCTTGAGGAGGTGAGCGAGTTCAGGCAAACCAGCGGCACCACCGGCCAGCCGGTGTATCAGGCCGATACATGGCAGGACTGGGAGTGGTGGGCCGAGTGCTGGTCCTTCATTTTATGGGCGCAGGGGTACCGCCCCTCGGACCGGGTGTTCATCCCCTTCGGGTACAATGTGTTCGTGGCCTTCTGGGCAGGGCACTATGCAGCCGAAAAAATCGGGTGTGAGGTCGTGCCGGGCGGCGTCCTGGATACAACGGCCAGGGTTCTGAAAATCCAGGAGCTGAGGGCAACGGCCCTGATGGCCACACCGACCTATGTTCTTGGAATGGCCGACACGGCCATGAACAAACTGGGTATTGAACCCCGCACGCTCGCCGTCAACAAAATTACGTGCGCAGGTGAGCCCGGTGCCGGCATTCCAAGCACCAAGAAGCGCATGGAAGAGGCGTGGGGCGCAAAGGTCTTTGATCACGCCGGCGCCACCGAGATCGGGGCATGGTCGTACGAATGCGAGGCGCAGCCGGGTGGGATGCATGTAAACGAGGCCATGTTCCTGGTGGAGATCGTGGATGTGGAGACCGGGGAGGTCATCGACGAGCCGGGAAGGCAGGGCAAGATGATCATTACCGCCTTCGATCGTCAGGCTCAGCCTTGTGTTCGATTTGATTCCAAGGACATCATTGAATGGGATCCCGAACCCTGTCCGTGCGGCCGGTCATTCAGACTCATCAAGGGCGGCGTGGTGGGCAGGGCGGACGACATAACGAAGGTCAAAGGAGTGCTCCTTGCCCCTTCCGCCATTGAGGAGGCCGTAAGGGGGGTGGACGGACTTGGAGATGAATACGAAGTGGTGGTGGACAAGGTAGGGGATATAGATCGCATCACTCTCAGGGTGGAATTGAGAGCCGAGGCCTTGGAACAGGCCAATTCTGTCAAAGACAAGCTGGTGGACCAACTGAGGATCAAGACCAACCTGAGATACAACATCGAGTTCCACGACTATGGATCCCTGCCCAGGTACGAGGTAAAGGCAAAGCGATTCAAAGACCTGCGCAAGGCACACTGAACCGGAGAGAGGAAATGAATCCGGAATTTGATATGGAGAAGATGGACCACTTGATTCAGGAGATGAAAAGGATCGCCGGGGAGGTGGAGCTTGCCGGACATGGAATCCCCGCTGTGGTGAGAAACACGAAGCGCATTATGGCGAGCATCAAGATGCTGGAAATCAACATCTCTGACGTATCACGGATACTCAAGACAACTAAGGCAGAGGACCGTTCTTCTGTAAAGTGAGGGTCGGACTCCCGCTGGAATCCTGGATCCTTTATTCTTCAAGGTGATGGTGGGAGTCGCGCAGTCAGCGCGTGTTCAGGGAAACGGAGGCTACTGGGGAGAAAGGGGGTGATATATAAATCCGTTTTTTTTGTAGGCTTGTATGCAAGAACAATCATAAACTTGGAGGCGCTCAAAATGAAAAAGAATTCACTTACCATTTTTCTGATCGGATTCATAATCGCCCTGTTTGTCACTCCGGCTTTCTCGGCAAAAGTGCTAACACTGAAGGTGGCGAACTATTTTCCGCCCCCCGCGCCACATTCCAAGATCTTCGAGGATTTTGCCCGGGACCTGGAACAGCGCACCAATGGCAGGATAAAGATTCAGTACTTTGCAGGGGGCTCCCTGCTCAAAGCCCAGAGGATGTATGAAGGCGTGGTGACAGGCATTGCGGATATCGGCTTCTCTCATGTTGAATATACGCCGGGCCGCATGCCGGTTACCGAAGCGTGTGACATGCCCATCGGGTATCCAAGCGGGTGGGTCGCCAATGAGGTCGTGAATGATTTCTATAACGAGTTCAAGCCCAAGGAATGGAACAAAGTTAAGATACTCTGGATGAGCAGCAGCACCCCTAATGTAATCATCTCGAAAAAACCCGTCCGAACATTGGAAGATATGAAGGGGCTGACTCTTCGGGCCCCGGGTCGTGTAGGGGACAACATGAAGGCGCTCGGCGCGACGCCGGCCCCCACCCCTATTATGGAAACCTACGACGCGATCGCGAAAGGCGTCATTGACGGCGTGAACACCCCGTACGAAACCTTGAGATCATTCCGCTTTGCCGAGGTCGCCAAGTACGTGACGGCCGACTGGCAGGTCGGCAACGTTTACACCTTCTATGTGGCCATGAACAAGAACAGTTACCGGAAGATCCCGCCGGACTTGAAAGGAATCTTCGATAAGCTTTGCGGCGAGTACAAGGAGAGGATGGCGCTGATGTGGAACTCCATAGATTTCGCGGGCAGGGCCTTTGCCGAAAAGAAAGGAGTTGAATTCATTGATTTGACCCCTGCCCAAGCCGCCAAATGGAAAGAGGCCGTTCAACCTGTGATACAGGACTATGTCAAGAAAATGGTATCGAGCGGCTATTCCGAGACAACAGTCAGAGGCTGGCTCACGTTCCTCAAGGACCGGATCGATTATTGGACCAAGAAGCAGGTGAACCTGTTTATCAAGTCCCCTACCGGGCCTCCTGAAATGAGGCCGTGACCGATGCAGTGATCTGTGGTATAAAAAGTTGCCGGCTGCCAAAGGAGCCGTCTCCGCGAAAGTGCAGGTAGGGAAAATCGAGTTGGGAAAAGTCCATCTGCGTGGCTTCATTGGCAGCCCCGGCGGTCACTTGAAAAGAACTTCCGCAGCAAGTTGTGGTTTCAGGACGTAGCCTCATGGACAAATTCGATCGATTCAATCGCATCGTAAGCATCCTATTCGAGTGGATAGGACTTGCCGGGCTCCTCGTCATGATGCTGGTCACCTGTCTTGATGTGTTCGGATCCAAGCTCTTCCTCCGGCCGGTGCCGGGTTCCATCGATATCGTCATGCTGTCTCAGCTGGTTGCGATTTCTTTTGCCGGCGCCTCGGCTCTTCTCCTGGGCAAACATGTGCAGGTGGACTTTTTTGTCCCCATCCTTCCGCCGAGGGCCCGTGATATCGTGAATTGTATCATGTCCTTCTTTGGACTGGTATTTTTCCTGATCGCTATCTGGCGTCTGAGCGCATACGGGTATTCCCTTCTAATAGGGAGAGAAGTGAGCCCCACTGCAAGCATCCCGCTCTATCCTTTCGCGTATGGTATCGCCCTGTCATGCATCCCGATCAGCCTTGTCCTCCTCTCCTCATTCCTCAAGTCCCTATTGAGGTCGATCAAAAAATGAATCCAGTCGCCATCGGCATCATCGGGATCGCTGTCCTTCTCCTGTTTTTTCTCCTTGGAATGCCCGTTGCCTTCTCCATGGCCTTCGTGGGATTCGTCGGATTCGCCTACCTGGGCGGGCTTCTCCCGGCCCTCAGTCTTATTGCCCAGGACATCTTCGGGGAATTCTCTTCTTATCCGCTCTCCGTCATCCCCATGTTTATCCTGATGGGCACTTTTGCCTTTGCTTC
>CAYUCJ010000308.1:0-4171 GCA_964443285.1 uncultured Desulfobacteraceae bacterium
CCGACATGGACGGCTATTTGGGGTTTACTGTTCCTGAACCCCACGCGAATCTACTACCTGGCTTTAAACACCAAATAGGCGGCCATCCCATCCGGTGTGTTTAGAAAAGGTCTGAAAAAGATTGTCAGGACGCCTCCTCTTCGTTGCCCATAGGTTGCCGTTTGCGGCATAAGGTAGCTTCTTACGAAGTCATCATTCTTCCTTCAATTCAGACAGGCGCTTCTTAAGGCCCTCTTTCTTGCTGTTTCTCAGCGCGCTCCAGGCGGACCAGTGTCGTCCCCCATCCCGAAGGACCCGGGTCTAGGCCGAAGCACTTGACGCGAGGGTGCTTTTCCAGATCAGCATGGACCTGTCGTCTCAAAACACCCTTTCCTTTTCCGTGAATAATTCTCACATCAAAGATCCCCACCTCCAGGCACGCCTCCAGGTATTCCACCACCAATGAAGAGACCTCCCCCGGTGCAAAGGCATGAAGATCCAGAACACCGTCCACCGGGATGACAACGGTATCGCAATCCATGGGGCCGGCTAAATCCTTTCCAGATTCAATTGGTCGCCAAAACGCTCGACCAGGGCCTTCCCAAGTTTTTCAAAGGCCGTTTCCGTCTCCGTTTCCACCACGAGGTCCCGCTCGTCCAGGACCTTGATGATTCCATATCCGTTGATGACTTCAATGGCCTCTTTAACATCCACGGTCACCCAGCCCTTCATCCGGAGGACCAGTTCTTCCCCATTGAACGCCCTCTCGATTACCAGTTCGACGTTTCTCTCCCTGGCTTCCCAGCCGAGAACCGCAGGCCTTACGATAACGGGGGTCACCGGGTCGTGCATGGCTGCGCACCTGAACCAGAGTTTCGACCGGATCATGACGTATGGGTCCTTTTGTTTTAATCTGAAAATTTCACCTTCGGCGCTTCCTGGCGCTCCTTGGGCACTTCAAAGAAGGTGGCTTTCTCGAAGCCGAACATCCCGGCTATGAGATTTGTGGGAAATGACCGAATCCTGACGTTGTACGCCCTGACCGCCTCGTTGTACCGGCGCCGTTCCACGGCGATCCGGTTTTCGGTGCCTGCCAGTTCATCCTGCAATCGGATGAAATTCGTATTAGCTTTCAGTTCCGGATAGCGTTCGACAACGACAAGCAACCGGCCCAGGGCCGAGGAAAGCTGATTGTTGGCTTCGATCTTGTCCCCCACTTTGGTCGCTCCCGCCACCCTTGATCGCGCTTCGGTCACCTTGATGAATACTTCCTTTTCATGCTTTGCGTATCCCTTTACCGTCTCCACGTAGTTTGGAATCAGGTCGTAGCGGCGTTGGAGCTGGTTTTCCACCTGGGCCCATGCCGCCTTTACCCCCTCGTCCATTCGAACGAGGCCGTTATAGGTCCCCTTCAGATAGAGAAAGGGAATCAGGATGATGAGAAAAAGGATTCCCACAACAACAATAACGGTTTTCAGCGTTCTGCTCATTTCGACCTCCTGGCCGGGAGATTTGGTTGCTAATCATTTTCCATACGGTCCACCCGGCGAGCCAGGCTCCTCACAGCCTTGAGATAAGCCTTGAAAAGTTCCTTCATTTCGAGGGGTGGGAGTTTCATTTTTTTCTCATTGACGTCGAAAAGTTTTTCAAATACCGCGTAATCCAGTTCAAAGACTTTGCAGACGGCCCTGGCCTTTTCCCGTTTTCCAGCAGGAACTGTCTCACTCTTGAGATAGAGGAGACCATTGAAAATGGCCATCAATGCCGTGAGGGAACGGCCGGCCACCTCCCTTAAGGCACGTCCCTTGCCTTCACTGTCCAGAAAGGCGTGCCGCAACAACAGGAGCTTGCCCTTGATTTCCCTTTCACACTGAAGCCGGAGGCTCTTTTTGTCAAAAACCAGATCCTTGAGCACGTCTCTTCCGTAAACGAGCACATACCGGTCTCGAAATCCCAGGTATTCGATGGGATAGACGTCGAGGGAGGTCTCCAGGTATTCCTCGGTCAGAAAAAGAGGCACCGCCACCCTCCTCTTTCGCCATTTCTTCACCGCCCCGAATGCCCG
This sequence comes from uncultured Desulfobacteraceae bacterium, assembly GCA_964443285.1. GTDB lineage: Bacteria > Desulfobacterota > DSM-4660 > Desulfatiglandales > Desulfatiglandaceae > CAYUCJ01. The sequence continues at coordinate 2,045 of CAYUCJ010000308.1, forward strand.
GTCCAGCGCCTCGATTCCCTGCTCGCTGACGGTAACCATGAAGTTGAGATCAGACTTGCCCGGCTGGTAATCGGCATCCGCACCACTGCCGTAAAGAACGATGCTCACCAGATCCTCACCAAGAGCAGCCTTATAGTCGTCCGTGAATTCCTGAAATATCTCTCCAGGGGCATTAGGGGATTTTCCCATTCTTAGAACCCTCCTCCGGCTCCACCGCCGCCGCTCATTCCTCCGCCGAATCCGCCAAAACCACCTCCAAAACCGCCGAAGCTGCTGCCTGTTCCCCCGGAACCCGATCCGTATCCCCGGCCGCCGCCCATCAAGAGAGGCAGAAAAAAGAGCCAGGAGGCGCCCCTTCGTCTCGGCAGGAACATGAACACAATGAAGAGGATGAGAAAGGGCAGGAAGGTGAAGCGGGATTGCTTCCTTTTTTTAGGGAGGCTTATGCCGGATGCGTCCGTCAGTCTAACGCCCGCGTCTTTCGCAATCACCTGTGCAATAGCGAGCGTACCGTTGAGAATCCCTTCTCCAAACCGGTTCTTCCTCAGTGAAGGAATCATGTAGGTATCGCGAATTTCTCCCACCAGACCGTCAGGGAGGATGCCTTCCACACCGTACCCGGTCTCGATCCGCATCTTACGCTCCTTCACGGTAACAAAAACCAGGACCCCTTTGTCTTCTCCTTTTTTTCCTATTCCCCAGGCGCTGTAGAGACGGTTGGCATAGTCGTTGTATTCGGCGCCTCCGATATCAGGCATGGTCACGATCACAATGGCCGTCCCCGTTTTTCTGAGGACCTCGTTGGCAACGGCGGCGATCTTCTGCCTGTAGGTGGCGGAAATCACCCGGCCAAAATCGTTTACCAACCCCTCGGGCTTCGGAAACGGCCTCTCGGCAACGGCCGAAGAGACGACCAGAAACAGGGTCATCGACAAAAAGGCAACAGAAGCTACCTTTAGGATACATCTTCTCTTTGAATATCGCGGCAACATATGTCTCATTTATCTCACAAAACGGTTGCTGGGTCTACTCCAACTTTTCCGCCCCATTCTCACCCTGAAAATGGGCGTATCCGGCAGGGAATCCCTTTGAGATTCGGAGTTCCGAATTCCTTTCCCAGGGTATCAACGGTTGTCAGCATATTGAAATTCGCCTTTTTCCAACCGGATGTCTCTACCCCTTCATCTTCCGGAAACCACCAGCCGTAGGATGCATAAACCACCTTCGGATGTATCTTTCGTGTCAGGCGGGCCTTCTGGACGATCTTCCCGTGGGCGGTTTCGATTTCCACATCCGTCCCTTCGTCGATCCCGAGTTCAGCCGCCGTATCCGGGTGAATCCGGGTTACAGGTTCCGGCTCTTTCTTGCGCAGGCCTTGAAGCCATCGATAGGAGGAATGAAGATAGTTCGGGCTCTTGGCCCCCGTCAGGACCAGGGGATAATCCGCATTTCCCTTTTCCTGCAAAATTTCGGCCACCGGCAGAGGAGGAAGGCCGAACTTCTCCGCAGTGCTCAGGACCAGTTCCACTTTTCCGGTGGGGGTGCGGAATCCCTCCGGCTCGTATTTCCGGAAGTTTTCCTCCCCTTTCAGATAACCCTTTTCCACGAATGCTTCCCAGCCAAAGCCCGAGGGTTCCAGCACCGACTCCACGATAGCGTCTTCGTTTTCATACCAGTATTCGGGTGAAGTCATCGCTTTCCCCAGCTCATTAAGGATCTTCATGTCCGACCAGCATTCCGGCGGCGGGTCCACGAGCTTCGGCCTGGCCAGGACTATGCCGTGCCCCAGGCCGTAATGACCCAGATCGTTGAATTCAAATTGGGTCGCCACGGGCAGCACCATGTCTGCCAGAGCTGCGGTGGGGGTCATGAAGAGCTCTGAAACGACCAGAAAATCCAGCTTTCTGAGCGCATCATAGGTCATTTTGCTGTCCGCCCAGGTGATAAGGGGGTTGGTGCACTGCATGTACGCCCCCCTCACGGAATAGGGAAACCCATCCAGAACCGCTTCCCTGAAATAGGCAGGGGGTACCGTCATGAGCCGGGGGATGGTCCGGTGATGGGCATGGATCATCTCCTTCCGCTTGGAAGGTATCAAGTCGGCCCTGACGAATTTTCCCAGCCCCA
>CAYUCJ010000309.1:0-1445 GCA_964443285.1 uncultured Desulfobacteraceae bacterium
ACCTTTGCTTCGTCAAACGCTAGAATTGCCTCAAATATTGCCTGAATTGACATCTTTCCCTCCTCTGTTGTTTATTGTTTCCACATCCTCATTTCTCAAGAACCATAGTTCCGGACCACGCGGATGGCCTTGCCCATCTGGGTACGTCCGATGCTGTTCGGTGGGACCAGGGTTACCACGGCCGCAAAATTCAGGTGTTCCTTGAGTTGGTCCGTCACCCTCCTTTTCAATCCTTCCATCTCTTCGGGCTCGATCTTTTTCCCCTGCTCCACCGTGATATCCAGATGGGTGTAAGGGGAAGGGTGGGTGAGGAGGATCTGAAATTCACCCGTCACCTCGGGGACCATGGACTCCAGCACCTGAGCCACGCCGTTCGGGAAGACATTGATCCCCTTGACGTGAAGCATGTCGTCCGCCCGTCCGATGACTTTGAACCGGGGTCCTGTCCTGCCACACGCGCAGGGTCCGACACCCAGAATTTCAAGGAGGTCGGAGGTCCGGTACCGGACCAGGGGCTGGGCCTCTTTGGCCAGATGGGTCAGGACCATCTCGCCTACGACTCCTTCTTCCATGGGGAGGTCCTCACCGTTTGGGGGGTCGATCAGCTGGAACAGAAGAGCCCCGGTCCCCAGGAAATGGAGTTGGTAGTTCTCCGCGCAAACCGCCGCGAAATTGCACAGCACATCCGAGACACCGTAGTTGGCATTCTGGGCCTTCATTCCCCAGCTATCTTCAATCCTTTGCCGGTATGTGGGATTGTCGAGCCCCGGCTCCCCGCCGAACAGACCCAGCTTCAGCCCCAGATCACGTGGTTCGATCCTCAGTTCGTTGCGGACCACCTGTTCGAGGTATTTTGGATAGGACGGTGTAGATGACAGGACACCAATCCCCGCCTCCCGAATGACCCGGACCAGTTGACGTGAATTCCCGACGCCAAAGGGAAATACCGTGGCTCCGGTGGTCTCCAAATTGATGTGATCCGTCAACCCCCCCATCCAGAGCTGGTAGTTGAGGCAGTGAACGACTCGATGATGGGGCCGCAGCCCGGCCGACCAGAAGGACCTGGCCCCGCAGTCATGGGTCAGGTCCAGATCACCCCTGGTGAGCGCCGTGTAGACGAAACGCCCTGTGGCGCCGGAGGTACGGTGGACCCTGGAAACGTCTTCCGGCCTGCAGGCAAGAAAGTCCCCGAAGGGCGGCCATCGCTCCTGGGATTCGCGCAGTTCCGTCTTCGTGGTGAAGGGCAATTTGTGCAGGTCCTCAACCCCCTTCACATCATCGAGGCCGACGCCCGCCTCGGCCCACTTTCGCCGATACATCTCGCTCGCCGCCCCCACATATTCAAGCTGTTTGAGGAGCCTCTCCTGTTCGAGACGATGCTGCTCGCCGGCCGGCAGGGTCTCCATTTCCGGATTCCAGTACCTGCGGTCCACTTCACTCCCTGT
>CAYUCJ010000309.1:1545-4165 GCA_964443285.1 uncultured Desulfobacteraceae bacterium
CCGGCAGGGTCTCCATTTCCGGATTCCAGTACCTGCGGTCCACTTCACTCCCTGTCTTTCTTCATCTGGTCCAGCCGACGTGCCACATACGCGTCCTGGTTCCGGGTCTGGGTGCATATAAGGAGATGGTTGGCCTCAATCTCCAGAATCTGTTCGAAACCCGCATCGAGACCCTGGTCGATAGCGATCCTGGACAGCTTGAGGGCCAGGGGTGATCGTTCGGCTATCCTTTCGGCCATGGCAACGGCCTCTTCCATCAATCGGGCGTCAGGGACCACCTTGTTGGCCAGCCCGATCCGCTCGGCCTCGAACGCTTCGATAAACTCCCCGGTAAAGATCAGCTCCTTGGCCTTTCCAAGGCCCACCAGTTGGGTCAGGAGCTTGGTACCCGCCGTTGTCACGGTGAGGCCAACGCCCGTCTCCGGAAATCCGAACCGGGCGTTTTCGCCCGCAATGCGGATATCACAAGACATGGCGAACTCGCATCCGCCCCCCAGAGCATAGCCGTTCACCGCGGCAATGAGGGGTTTACCCAGCTTCATGATCAGCCGCTGCATCTCCTGGAGACGGTCCGTCTCTTCCAGCCAGGTCTCCGTGTCCTTCCCGGCCGCCGTTTCCTTGAGATCCTCACCCGCGCAGAAGGCACGGCCGGCACCCGTCAGGATGATGACATGAGCTTCCCTGTCCTGACGGGCCGTTTCCAGATGGGCCATCAACGCACGGAGAAGGTGCACGTTGATGGCGTTCAAACGTTGGGGGCGGTTGAGGGTGATGATCCCCACCCGCCCCTCGCGATGGTACAGCACGGTATTCTCGCTCATAGAACCTCTATTTCCAGGATGCCTGCATCCGATCCAGTTCCTTTACCACATCTTCGGAAAGGGGTTTTGGCCGGTGTTTCATTTTTTCCAAAGTCACTTCCTGCAGCCGCTCCTCGAATTTCTTCGAACCGGAGCTTTCCCACTTGCCGAACACTTCGCGTTCAAAAATCTCAGAATACTTGATGTCGCGGAAGTGGTCCATCGTGTGTTTTTCCTGCAGGTAGTGCCCTCCCGGACCCACTTTCTTTATGACATCCAGTGCCAGGGTATCCTTGTTGACCGGTATCCCGCGCATGTAATGCTTCACGGAATCGACGATCTCACTGGCCAAGACCATGAATTCGGGGGAAACCATGACGCCGTGGTCCATCCAGGTGGAGCAGTCATGCACCAGCCCGGAACCCACCGCCGCAGATGAGAAGCATTGGAAGGCTACTTCGGCCCCGGCCTGGGCATCACAGAATTTGGCATCGGTGGCGCCTGCGGTCCCGAAAAAGGGAAGCCGGTAGTATTGGGCCATCTGGGCCAGACCCGCCGTCATCAGGCTGAATTCATTGGCCCCATAGGAAAATATGGTGGTCTTCATATCGATGACGCTCGTGAACGCACCATAGACGAACTGCGCACCGGGTTTGACAAGCTGGGCAAGGACCAGGCCGCTTAGGGATTCGGCGCTTGACTGCACCATGGTTCCTGCAAAGGTGACCGGCCCTGATCCGCCTGCCGATGTGCAGGGAAAGTTGATCAGAGGAATCCCGTTTTCGACCGAGTAAAGAATCTTGTCCACGGCCGGATCGTAATAGACGAGGGGAGAGATGGGTTCTGAATAATGTACGACAAAGGGCGCTTTTTCAAAATTTTCCTTGCCCCCACAGAGCAGCAGGGCCATCTCGTAGATATCCTTCACGCTGTTGGTGTCCTTGCAGCAGAAAACGAGCGGTTTTTCACAGTATTCCATAACGTTTCGCGCCACCGCGCGATCGGCGATATCCGCCGGGACATCATCGGCCATGCCGATGGTCATGCACCATTCAAAACTGGGGAGCCCGTCACAGAGCGCCGCCATCTCCTTGGTGTGCTCGGTCGTAAATCTTATGCGTTCGTGGGTTTGGGGATCCATATAGTCCATGCAGTCCAGGCTCGGGCCGAAATAGGACTTGTCCGCCTCGACAACCAAAGCCCTTTCGCCGGTTCGCTTGCCGAGAACCAAGCGGTGCGGGGCCTTCCGAATGGCATCTTCCACCATCCAGGAGGGGATTCTCACCCGGTCTCCCTCCACCTTTGCACCGCCGCCCTCAAGGAGCTCCACACCGCGCTTGTGCGTCATCTTGACCCCGATGTGCTCCAGGACGTCCAGAGTGGCCATATGAATCTGTTGGATCTGGTCGTCGTTAAGGACGCGCAGTTTCGGTTTGAAATAAAGTTCGTCCGTGTTCATTCCCATTTTTCTGTCCTCCTCTATTTGCTGAAAAATCCGGTCCCTGCCTCGTCCCCAAAAGGAGGCTCAACGCACGTGCCCAGGCAGAAAAGGCTTGAACGGCCCCGAACGATTCACGAACCGGTTGTTAATAGATTACATTTGATGACTTCCAACGAAGTCGCTTTTTCATCCGGGTCCAAGGAAGCGGATCTGAGAATCTTTTTCATGTGCTTTCTCATAATGCACTTGGCAACTCACTTCTGCATGGACGGCTATTTGGGGTTCACGCCTCCCAAACCCTATGCGTTTTCGTGGCACAACTCCGAACCCCAAATCGGCGTCCATCCCCTCCGGAGTGATTAGAAAGCATTTGAAAAAG
>CAYUCJ010000310.1:0-4164 GCA_964443285.1 uncultured Desulfobacteraceae bacterium
ATGGATGAAACCCTGGTAACGAACTACCAGTTCGTGGCCTTTCTGAACCAGGTCCTCGCTGACATTCACGTGGAGCAAGGCGTCGTGAAGGGTCGCGGGAAGATCTGGCTGTTTCTCGGCGAGGCCCGGGAAGGTTACGAACCGGTCATGTATCGGAACGGCCGTTTTCACATCAACAAGCCCGCCCATGCCGCATTTCCCGTCATTCGCGTGACCGGTTACGGCGCGTGGGCCTATGCCCGATTTTTCCACAGAAGGCTTCCCACGGCCAGGGAATGGGCCTACGCAGTATCAAGGGGTACCCCGGAGACGACGCCCGTCTCAACAGCTCCGGTGGAGGCGAATGAGGGTAAAGCCGGCGGTGAAGGTTTGGACCAGACGATGAAGGCGATGATGAAGACGATGCAAGGGGAAACAACGACGACGCACGAACGCCCATCCGAAGGCCAGACATCCCCTTTCCCCGCCTCTGAGACGAGCGCTAAGCCGAACGGACTGGGGATACGGGGCTTGAACGGAAACATCGGCGAATGGGGGGTGTGGACAATTGCTTCGCCCAGTGGAAAAGACAAGGATGCTAGGGAATATGTCGTCCTGGGGGGTCTCGGAAGCGGGTCCAAAAAAGGCCTCTCGTTGCCGGCTCCTCTGATTCGCAAACCGTGGGAGGCCTTTGAAGAGGTGGGGTTTCGGTGCGTCAGGAGTGTTGGCCCTGCCTCCAGCTAGGGCGTCGCCTCGATCCAGCGGACAATATCAGAGGAGAGGTTTTCCATCAGCTGGACTTTCCAACCCGCCTTCCGGATGTTATCCATGGTACGGCGATTGACGTTGGCCCCCATCATCCTCACCACCATGGGATTGATGAGATCGAACAGGACGCCCAGGAAGGGATTCCCCGGCCTCATGTGTTCCAGGAGGAGAAGCCTGCCCCCAGGCTTGCAGACACGCCGGAGTTCCCGAAGTCCGCGTACAGGGTCCGGGACCGAACAGAAGACGAACGTGGCAAAGACCGTGTCGAAACTGTGGTCGGGGAAGGCCAGGAACTGCACGTCCATTTGAAGGATATCCACGTCGCAGTCGAGGCCTGAGGCCACTTTCCGGGCGCGGTTCAACATCTTCGCACTGAAATCGATGGCTGTACCGTGAACCCCAGAGGGGTAGTAAGACAAGTTCTTCCCTGTGCCCACACCCACCTCAAGGACCCGGTCACCGACTATGCGGTCCGTGAGTCTTTTCCTCCAGGAGGCGAACCGGGATTTCTCAATGGGCGCTTCCATAAGGTCGTAAAAAAAGGCCAACCGGTCATATCTACGGCTGATCCGTTTTGATGGTGATCTCTTGGGCATTGGATACGTCCTTCCTCTCCGGCGTGCTACGCCGCCTTCCGGGTCCCTGTTCTCCATACGATACAACCCGGTCAAGATGACGGATGCACCTATTATGGCCCTTCACACAGGGATTGACAAGGAATGGCCATACGCATGTCGGGGCAAAACGCAATTTTGTCTATTTTGCCGAATACGGCGCTCACCTTCTGACCAGTTCCTTTATCCTAGTGGAAACCATTGCCCTTTTTCAACGACGCGTGGGGCTCACACCGGTGCATGACTTCCAGTCGAAAATCATTCCGCTTTTGGAAGCCATATGGGTTGACAACGAGTGGTACACCCGGGCAATCCAGCGGTTTTTTGCCCTCAACGATCGGAACATAAGTCTTGTTGATTGTCTCAGCTTTGAAATTATGGAATCACGGGAGACGACCTGCGTCTTTTCTTTCGACAAGAACTTTCAGGAAAATGAGGATTCCTAAGTATTGTCATCAAGAACATAAGAAAACGAGATGATTCCGACGTCATGGGACTCAAGGGTCTGATTGAAAAGGCATGGTTCTCGCTGGGACATCAGCCCTGGAAATACCTGGAACCGGGCAGATTGTGGCAGATTCTCCTCTTGGTTGGACTGTCGCTGTGGCTTTTCCTGGTGGTCAGGGCGGCGTGGGGAAGGTCTATATTTCAGCGAGGGCTACCGTAATATTGTCCTTTCCTCCGGAATCCAATGCTGCCTTGATGAGCGATTCGGCCTTGGATTTGATGCCTGACTCGGAGACCAGAATCCTGGTTATGGCTTTAGCCGATAATTCGTTGTGGAGTCCATCGGTGGAGAGCATCAACAGATCTCCGCTCGCGATCTCAAGAAGTCCCGTGGATGGCTCGCACTCGCCGCAACCTACGCATTGATCCAACAGGTTCCTCAGAGGATGCTTCATGGCCTGATCAGGCGTAAGTTCTCCCTCGTCGATGAGAAACTGGGCCCAATTCTGGTCTTTCGTGAGCTGGGTCAATCGTCCATTGTGCAACAGGTACAGACGACTGTCGCCCACATGGAACCAGTGCGCCCTTTCATCGCCTATAAGGACACCGGTTACGGTCGTCCCCATGCCTTCAAGGTTTGGATCTTTCAGGGCTTTTTCATAAATGGCCTTGTCGGCCTTTTCAATTTCGCGGAGGAGCTGTTTTTTCAGGTCGTCCCTATGAAACTTTCCAGAGGCAAGGGTTTTCCTAACTGTTTCCGCCGCTCGATCACCGGCTGCCTCCCCACCCATTCCGTCAGCCACGGCCATCAGAAGGTATCTGTCGTGGATCTCCTTGATGAGGTGCCGGTCTTCGTTTGTTTTTCTGATCAATCCAATGTCCGTTAGGGCGAACGACTTCATGCTAACGTCTCCACAAAGATAGCTCCGAAATAAGCTTTCACGATTCTTAGGTAAAATACTACGGCGTGGTATTCTAGGCAAGGCCAAAAAAGTTGATGACTTCGCAAAAAGCTGGTTTATGCCGCCGGCGGCGACCTATGAGCAACGAAGAGGAGGAGTCCTGAAGAAGATCCTCAGGCCTCCTCCTGAACTTCGGCGAATAAGAGGACTTCGTTGGAAGTCATCATCGTGTCCGCGGACGGACGTGAGTAAAAAAGTCGAAGGACGGGCTTTTTGTGATTCCATCAAATTTGGCGTTTTTGAAAAACGGAGATGGGTGTGGAATGAACGCCCCGCTTCGAAACCCCGTTCGGCAATGGAACGTGAAATACCTCCATTTCGGGAGACAATTACCTGTCATGAAGCGGGAAAAGCAAAACTGCTTGAAATACAATTCTTGTGAAAGAAGGATGCGGAGTGTGATTTGCTCCCTAAAATTCGTCCAGATTTTAATTTAGAGTTATGCTAAGATCTGAAAACAGAAAAGGACAACAACGGGTGTTGGCTATTCGCGGTGACGAAGTCAGCACCGCGATTCTCGGCGGCGAAGCCGCCGAGAATCAGTTACTTTAAAGAAAAGGGGGCATACCATGAAGAAGTAAATGGGGTCAGGTGTGAGAAGACCTGGCTGGCTCGCTTTTCTTAAAACGCTGCCTTAACGAGGTAAACTCAGGCCATTGCGACAGCCTGATCTTAGAATGACATCGGGTAAAGGATGATGGGAATTTACAGTTTAGTCCTTTTATTTCTGGGAATTCTAATTATTGGTTTAGTATATGCCAAAACAGGCAAAAATAGAATTTCTCATCATATTCTTTTCGCGATAATCCTTTTGTTGTTTCTCGTCACTTTTTTTACTATTCATCATCATTTTGAAAAAACCTGTTTAATTTTAATTGCTGGAAATTTGGATCAGGTAATCAAGTTGATTCGTTCTTGGGGGGTTGCCGCTCCCCTTATGAGTATACTGCTAATGATTGCCCAGGCGATTGTAGCTCCAATCCCGGCTTTTTTAGTAACGGCAGCCAACGGTATGGTTTTCGGTAGTTTCTGGGGAGCACTTATATCCTGGATCGGCGCCCTGATGGGGGCGTTGACATCCTTCTACATTGCGCGTCTTTTTGGAAACGTGGCTTTGAACAAAATTGTCCGTAATCAGAAAGCCATTGAATTTATAAGGCACGCAGGAGAAAAAAAAGGTTTTTATGTTATTCTTCTATCCAGATTGTTGCCTTTTATTTCCTTTGATATTATCAGCTACATGGCAGGATTGAGCGGCATCCGCCCCTGGGCTTTTATCTTAGGCACTGCTTTAGGGATGCTCCCCGCAACAATTATCTACACGTTTATCGGCCATGAAATTCCTGTCATGGAGGGAAACTTCCCAATCCTTTTAACTTACACGGTTGTTTTCA
>CAYUCJ010000311.1:0-4148 GCA_964443285.1 uncultured Desulfobacteraceae bacterium
GCAAAGAAAAGGGAAGACCAGAAGAGGAGGCGGGAGGAAATGTGGAACCGCCTCACCTTCCCGATTCCTTTCATAACGATGATGGAAAGATCCGTTTTCATCTCTCCTTAACCGCCTCCTTCAAGGCCCTGTCCCCCCCTCGTCAGCTCAGGTTTGGTTGAAGGACGCCCCCATGGGGGCGTCCTTCAACCGGTAAACACCCGTTTGTAAATATCCTCCACGTGCTTAAGGTGGTATCGCAGATCGAAGATCTCCTCGATTTCTTCCTTGCTGAGAAAGGCCAGGATGCCCTGGTCTGCAAGTAGGAGGTCCTTGAATGGAACGTCCTCCTTCCACACCTTCAGGGCGTTCCTTTGAACCATGACGTAGGCCTTCTGCCTTTCCAGCCCTTTTTCGGCGAGCCTGAGAAGGACCTGCTGGGAAAAAATGAGGCCCCTGGTCTTGTTGAGGTTTTCGATCATGCGCTCCGGATGGATCACCAACCCCTTGATGATACGGCTTAACCTGACGAGCATAAAATCGATCAAAATGGTGCTGTCCGGCCCTATGACCCTTTCAACGGACGAGTGGCTGATATCCCTCTCGTGCCACAGGGGCATGTTTTCCAGTGCCGCCATGGCGTTGGAGCGAACCAGGCGGGCCAGGCCGCAGATGTTTTCCGATCCGATGGGATTCTTTTTGTGGGGCATGGCCGATGAACCTTTTTGTCCCTTGGAAAAGGGTTCTTCGGCTTCGCCGACCTCGGTTCTCTGCAGATGCCGAATCTCCACTGCGATCTTTTCAAGAGATCCGGCAAGGATGGCGAGGGTCGTGAAGACCTGGGCATGACGGTCCCGCTGAATGATCTGGGTTGAGATGGGGGCGGGTGTCAGCCCCAGCTTCTCGCAGGCCCTGGCCTCTACACCGGGCGAGATGTTGGCAAAAGTTCCGACAGCCCCTGAAAGCATCCCGCAACTGATGATGTCCTCAGCCTCCTTCAGCCGCGAGAGGTTCCTCTTCATCTCAGCATACCAGACGGCCAGTTTCAATCCGAAGGTGGTGGGTTCCGCGTGAATGCCGTGAGAACGCCCAATCATGAGCGTATCTTTATGCTCCAAGGCCCCTTCGTGCAGGGCATCCATCAGCTCTTTCACGTCTTGAACGATCAGAGCCAGTGCCTCTTTGAGGAGCAGGGCAAGACTTGTGTCCAATACATCCGAAGAGGTCAGGCCCAGGTGAATATAGCGGGAATCTGGGCCCACGTGCTCCTCCACATTGGTGAGAAAGGCTATGACGTCGTGCTTGGTTTCTTGTTCAATTTCCAGAATCCGATCCACTGAAAATCGGGCCCTTTTTCTGATCGTTTCAACAGCGGATTCGGGGATCAACCCTTCTTCGGCCATGGCCTCGCAGGCGGCAATTTCCACCTCCAGCCACTTGGCATACCGGTTTTCGGCCTCCCAGATGCGCCCCATTTCAGGTCTCGTGTATCGGCTGATCATGATTTCACTCCAATTAGATCCTCAGGATTAATGGCTTTGCAAAAAGTCATTATTGTCCCCACGGAAACGCAAATGGAAGGTTAACGAAAGTGGATCAAGAAATCAAGCCCGGATCTGCGACCTCCAAAAACGGGGCCATCGGGTGGAAGGCGGCTGGCTGAAGAAAGAAAAGCTCCTTCGGTTTCTCGACCGCTTTTTGCCGAAAAAAGGAGGAGCTTTTCTAAAACGATGCTCAGTGAGCGCGGGCTACCAGCCCCAGGTGAGGTAATTGTGGATCGAGTCCGAGGCCTTTCTTCCGGCTCCCATGGCCAGGATAACGGTTGCTTGACCCGATACAATGTCACCTCCGGCCCAGACGCCCTTCTTGGTGGTTTTTCCGGTCTCGGGATCCGCAATGATATATCCCCACTTGGTCGTATCCAGCCCCTCGGTAGATTGCGTGAGGAGGGGATTTGCTCCGGCACCCACGGCGATGACTGCGAGATCGCATTCCAGCCTGAAATTGGATCCTTCAATGGGTATGGGGCGCCGCCTCCCCGACTCATCAGGTTCACCGAGCTCCATTTTGAGGCAGTCCATGCCCGTCACGCGGCCCTTTTCATTCCCGAGGAATTTGACCGGTGCGGTCAGGAGGAAGAACTCAATCCCTTCCTCTCCAGCGTGATGGATTTCCGCAGCCCGTGCGGGCATCTCTTCACGGGACCGCCGGTAGACGATCCTCACCCGGTCGGCACCCAGCCGCATGGCCGTTCGCGCGGAATCCATTGCCACGTTGCCCGCGCCGAGAACCACGACCTCTTTTCCTTTCACAATGGGGGTATCATACTCGGGAAAGAGATAGGCCTTCATGAGGTTGGCCCTGGTCAGATATTCGTTGGCGGAATAGATGCCTATAAGGTTTTCCCCTGGGATATTGAGAAAACGGGGCAGGCCAGCCCCCACCCCCACGTAGACCGCATCGTAGCCCTGCTCGAAAAGCTCATCCACGGAAACCGTTCGCCCTACCACCGTATTGCATTCGACCTTGGCCCCGAGCCTTTCAAGGAAATGCACCTCCGAATACACGATCTCCTTAGGCAGCCTGAATTCGGGAATCCCGTAGACCAGGACCCCTCCCGGTTTGTGAAAGGCCTCGAAGACGGTCACTTCATGCCCTTTCAGCGTGAGGTCACCGGCCACGGTCAGACCTGATGGGCCTGATCCCACCACAGCCACCTTCTTCCCTGTGGGCTTGCTCCTGGGAGGCAGGTCACCCTTTCCCAGGACTCTTTCCCGATCCGCAACGAAACGCTCCAGGTTGCCGATGCCTACGGGATCTCCCTTTCTTGCGAGAATGCATTTGCCTTCACACTGGATTTCCTGGGGGCAGACCCTGCCGCATACGGCGGGAAGGCTGTTTCTTTCCCAGATCTTCCGAATGGAGCCCGTGAAATCACCCTCTTTGATGAGGTTGATAAAGGCAGGAATTTCAATCGAAACGGGGCATCCCTCCATGCAGGAAGGTTTTTTGCACTGGAGGCAACGTTCCGCTTCCTTCATGGCCAGTTCAGGCGTAAACCCCATGGGAACTTCATCAAAATTGCGCTTTCTTACCTGGGGGTCCTGCTCCGGCATGGATTGCCGGGGGATCTTTTCCTTTTTCTCCGCTGTTTCTGCCATATGAACCTCCCTATCCATTGTCGCTCAGAATTTCAGAATTCCATTGAGCGCTAAATCATGCATTTTCCACTGCCGGAAAGATCTCCTACAAAGTCGCCTTGCATTCGCAGGAATATTTGTCCATCGCTTCCAGTTCCTCTTGCCGGTAGGCCTGGAGTCTCTGGGTCAATTCCTCGAAATCCACCTGGTGTCCGTCAAATTCAGGACCGTCGACGCAGGCGAACTGGGTCTTTCCTCCGACACTGACCCGACAGCAGCCGCACATCCCTGTCCCGTCCACCATAATGGGATTCAAGCTGACCATGGTCTTCACCTTGTACTCCGCCGTCATCTTGCAGAGAAAATTCATCATGGGTACCGGGCCGATGCCCACAACAAGCTTGACATCTTCTTTCTCCAGGATATCTTTCAACACGTCGGTTACAAATCCGTGGTGCCCGTAAGACCCGTCGTCGGTACAGACGAAAAGCTCATGAGAGGCTGCCTTCATCTTGTCCTCCAGGATGAGCAGGTCCTTGTTTCTGGCGCCGATAACGGCGTAGACCTTGTTTCCGATCTCCTTGAGGCCGCGGGTAATGGGATGCAGCACGGCCACCCCGGTTCCCCCACCCACGCAGACGACGGTTCCCAGCTTTTCGAGATGGGTCTGTTTGCCCAACGGCCCGATAACATCCTGGAATTTTTCGCCCACATTGAGACCCTTGAAAAGTGCCGTGGACTTTCCCACAACCTGGTATATGATGGTAATGGTCCCTTTTTTCGGGTCCGTGTCGGCCATGGTGAGCGGAATTCGCTCCCCCTTTTCATTCGCCTTCAATATGACAAATTGGCCGGGTTTGGCCTTTTTTGCAATCAAGGGCGCACTGATTTCATTCAGCACGACGGTTCCGTTAGCCATTTCTTGCCTGTTCAGGATTTCAAACATTTTGAACCTCCAACCTCTTAAGTAAAGTTTGCTAAATGCATGTACCATAGTGTAAAAAAGGTGTCAAAAGAAAAGGTTCACAA
>CAYUCJ010000312.1:0-1072 GCA_964443285.1 uncultured Desulfobacteraceae bacterium
ACAGGCTTTCAAGATAGAAAGTGGGTTGGGGCGTCAAACCCAGATATTCCGCGAACACGCCGGCAGGTGAGCGCTGTTTGTCATACTCGGGGGCCGAGCACACAATGGATGCATCAATGTCTTTGACGGAGATGCGTGCGTCCGCCATAGCTTCCTTGAAGCCCTCGAAGACCAATTCCCTGATGGAACCGGGGTAACCACGGACAAAGGCACTCTGGCCCACACCGATGATTCCGACTTTTCCCATAGAAAACCTCCTGACCCGGACAAACCCGCATGGGGCGGACAAGCCGGAAATGAACAATTGTCAAATGAAATCCAAATGCCTCATTGCCAAAAAAAACATGCCGACCACTTGCCTGCCGGGAAAGAGACCCTTGGGGGAGATGTCCCGGCGGGCGCTGCCCGGTGTAAAAGCGCGAAAACGTCCTCCTGGACGGGAAAAAAGTATAGGGAAAGAAGGGGGATGGGTCAAGGGAAAAGGGATTTGACATCTCGGGCCATATTTGGAAGATATCAGTAGGTGAAAGGAGGTCGATACCATGGAGCTTCGTCTTGTTTACATCACCGTCCCGAACATGGGGGAAGCAAAGGCCCTCGGCAGGGGACTCGTGGAATCCCGTCTGGCCGCCTGCGTGAACATCATTGATCAGATGCATTCCATCTACTGGTGGGAAGAGAAAATCCAGGAGGATCGTGAAGTGATCGTTCTGGCCAAGACACGGGCGGCTCTCGTTCCGGAGTTGATCGAGAAAGTCAAATCCCTTCACAGTTACGCCTGCCCCTGCATCGTCACGTTCCCCATCATGGAGGGATTCAGGCCCTTTCTGGATTGGGTGGCCCAGGAAACCCGGGCTATATCAGGGTCGGCGTGACGGGAAGATCCTGAACCTGCAGAGTCTCCCCTCAATCGCCCCATTCAGCAGGGGCCGCTTCATGGAAGGCTTTATCCCCACCTCCTTGATCAACGACGGATCACCGACGTAGATAAATGCGGTGGACCCGCCGCATCGCTGTCTAAGCGCCTGTCCCATTTTCCGGTAAAGCGATGCAACCTCCTTTTTTTCACCCA
>CAYUCJ010000312.1:1172-4135 GCA_964443285.1 uncultured Desulfobacteraceae bacterium
TCCCTGTCGAAGTCCGGGAGGACCTCGAACCCGAACCGTTTCCTCAGAAACCCTGAGGGAATCCTGCAACCATGCATCAGCGCCTCGAAAAGGAGTGTTCCCGATCCGCACATGGGGTCACAAAAGGGGGTCTCACCGTCCCAACCGGTGAGCCGAATGATCCCGGCGGCCAGAGTCTCGCGCATGGGCGCCTCCAACGTTTCTTTCCGATACCCCCTTCGATGGAGGGCCTCCCCCGATGTATCAAGACTGATGATCGCCTTGTCGTTCTGAACATGCAGATTCAATTGCACGTCCGGATCCCCCGGCCGGACATCGGGGCGTTTTCCCCTCTTCTCTCTGAAATAGTCGGCGATGGCGTCTTTCAGGCACAGGGCTGCATATTTCGAGTGCCTGATCTTGCTGTTTGCGGCCGTCGCCGAAACAGCGAATGTCCGCTCAGGCGTCAAAAGCCGGGACCAGTCCATGGTTTTTGCGGTCCTGTAGAGATAGTTGGTGCTGTGGCACTTGAATGTCAGGAGAGGCGCAAGGATCCTTGAGGTGAGACGGGATTGGTAGTTGATCCGGTACAGGGTGGCTTTGTCGGCCTCAAAAAAGACCCCTTTAAAAGACGGCCTGACGTCAAAGGCCCCGAGCTCTGTCAGTTCTTCGGCCCCCAGATCTTCCATTTTGTCCGGAAGCTGAGCAAAATAGCGGTTCCAGGCCTGATATTCGAAACCACCGTCGTGAGTTCTTTTTCGTTCTGTCTCGACCATAACGGATAAAACCATGCCTCTGGCCGCCGCAGTTACGATGCGGCACCATGAAACGAAAGTTGTTCAAGCGCATGTTACAGGACGGGAGGGGTTTTGGGAAGAGAGAAAGGTAATTTAGAACCTGCAGC
The DNA here is from genome assembly GCA_964443285.1 of uncultured Desulfobacteraceae bacterium. GTDB lineage: Bacteria > Desulfobacterota > DSM-4660 > Desulfatiglandales > Desulfatiglandaceae > CAYUCJ01. Next base: position 2,056 of record CAYUCJ010000312.1, read on the forward strand.
TTAAACCCAACCCTATGAAAGGCGAGCCATTTCTTATCTGGTCCAGGAAATCCGTCTCCTGACCACCGGGGTCCGTCTGGAAGGCTGGAGAGGCGTCGTTGGAATTCCGGGTGTTGCGGAAAAGACCACTTTCATTTGCGAGTGCAATGCCCATATCAAGGGAAAGCTTCCATTTTTTGGTGTTGCCGACGCCCCGGTTGAGGGAGATTCCCATGTATTCTTGAGATGACAGTTGGTTTGAATCAAGCATTCTTCGTACCCGGTTTATTGACGATTCTTCCGATTGCGTCCCACTGTAGGTGGGACAACCATTCCCGATGGGGGCCTTCTCCACCCGTTCTTTCAAAGAAAAAAACGCACCATACCTTTTTGTCATTTCACCAAAAAGGAAAGGGAGAGGGAGAAGCGCGAAATCATTCTTTTTAAGAAATCGGGTGGCGGAAGGGACCCCCACAACTTTTCCACGGGGAGGGGAAAGGTGGCCCTTTGGAAGAAAAGGAGGGCTTGAATCGGCATATCCTGCCTGGCACATAATGAGGGTCAGAAAGGCTCCGGCAATGACGGCGGCGAATGATTTTTTCATGGTCCTCATGGCCCTCTTCTGGGTGGTTGGTTTCGGAAAATCTCTAAAGAGGTCGATTTGCTTTGATGATGTAAAGAATGCAACAAACATACCATGCCGAAGCGAAAAGGGAAATGTCCACAAGTGACAACGCGTTACACGTTTAGTGGATCGTAAAGGCTCCGGGTATTTCTGTTGGTTTCATGGGAAACCGTGAAAAATGTTCCACGAAGTGCATTTTTGTATACGTCTTTTCATCAATATTTAAAACCAAGCCAGAAAACAAATGTCCCGGCGGAAATGAGCGTGTTCAAGGAGATGGCGGCTGATGCCAGTTCCGTTGAACCCTCCATTTCACCGGCCATCACGTAGGTCGTTGTGGCGGTTGGAGAGGCCAGAAGGATGAGGCCTGGGAGGAACTGCTCGGGGGGCAGCCCAAGCCAGACGTAAAACCCGATTCCAAGGGCAGGGAGAACTGCAAGTTTCATGAACCCTGTACCCAGGGCCGGGACCAGATGCGACCGGATCAGCCCGAAAGAGAGGGAGGCTCCGATCACGAGGAGAGCCAAGGGGAGAGCCATGCCGCTAATGATACCCAGCACACGATCAGCCGGTTCAGGGATGGGGATTTGAAAAAGAGAAAAGCCGATTCCGGCCAAACTTGAAAAAATGACAGGGTTGTAGATACTCTTTTTTGCAAAGAAAACCGGTCTCCGCGAACTTCTGGTTCCACTGGCGAATGCCTGGAGTGCCAGAACGCTCAGGAAGTTCTGCAAGATCATTAGGAATGCAGCCAAAATGGAGGCACTGGTGAAACCATCCTTTCCGAGATAATAGTAGGCCACAGCCAGACCGATGTATCCAAAATTTCCGTGGAAGGAACTCTGCAGGAAGGTCCCGAATTCCCGATTGGAGATGGAGAAAAGAAACCCCGTACCCATGGCGATGCCGAACACCAGGACGACCGCGGAGAGGGTGGCCCCGAGGAGCAGGGGTTGAAAATGGGCGTGGAAAGAAGCGTGTGCGACTTCCCGGAAGATCATCGCCGGGATGGCCAGGTAGTAGACCATCCGGTTCAAAGGGCCGATCAAGTGGAATGGCAGAAAACCACGCGTCCTAAGCAACCACCCCAGAAGGATGATGACAAAGATGGGTCCGATGGTATAAAAGACGTGGAGCATGGTGTATCGATACTCCGGAGGAAGGCCGCTCCGAGAGCCTACAGTCCCGTGTCCGCGTTGATCAGAATGATCTTCACACGCCCCTTTGGGAAAGATTTTTCCGTGATCGTCCAGGTATTGCAGATGCGATCCGGGCTCTTGCACTCCTCGCATTCGCCGGTCTTGACGCAGGGTGTTTTCTTGTCCAGGCGCATGGCGTTTGCAGGGGCCGTGAAGTTTTTGATGCGGAACATGGCGTCTTCAAGATCGGCAACGATCTTGTTGCGGCCTGCCAGAACCACCACGTTTTTCGGCCCGAACGTGAGGCCCCCGATGCGATTGCCGATCATATCCAGGT
>CAYUCJ010000313.1:0-4126 GCA_964443285.1 uncultured Desulfobacteraceae bacterium
GACAATAATCTGACCTGCGAGTTTGTGTTGAGGGTCCATGGTCCGGAGGTCATCCACCAGCCCCAGCAGGAACATACCACTCGCGCAGGCCATTATAGGCAGATAGGGGGCGCCATATGTCTTCCAGCCCATCGCCAGGGCCAGCACGCCCCACGTCCCCACCACGGAGATGAAAATCCCCACACCGCCCAGAAGCGCAGTCTTCTTCCTATGCCAGCGATCGCCTTTGGGAACGGCCACCTGCCCGGTAGCCAATGCCATTCGCCTCACCACAGGGGTAAGTGCCAGAGACAAGATGAAGCTGACTCCTGAAGCTATCAAAAGGAGATAGATCGACGACTGCACCAATTATCCTTTCACGTTCCCCCCAGGTGATTATCTTCCAGGAAAGGCACGACCGAGGCCCAAGCCTTTGAAAAAATTAATGGACTGCTCCCGTGACACCCTCCTGATCAGGTAGATACATGCCATCAGCAGGAACAGGTCAGGAAGCCACATACCGATTTCCGGGGCAAGGGATCCGGCATCGCAGATGTTCTTCACTCCCGCTAAACTGATGTAATAGGCAAGAAAGACAACCAGGCTGATTCCCACCCCCGCCGATCGTCCCCTTGCTCTCACGTGTGCTCCAAGAGGTGCCCCGATAATGCCCATCAGGAAAACGGCCAGGGGTACGACAATCTTTTCGTAAAGTTTGACTTTCAACTCGTTCAATTTCTTGTCCCCTTTTCCGGCGCTGCTTATCCTTTTCATCAACTCCCCGACCCTCATCTCGCTGGCATGTTTTCTTCGCGATTCAAGGGTGGCCATGATATCCTTCAGGCCGATACTCAGGTCATAGGTGTCGAAGCGTATGGTCCTGGCCGCCGCCAGACTTTTCTCCACCACGAATATGGTACCGTTGGTAAAACGAAGGGTGATCACCTTCTTCCCGGGTTGGAGCAATATCTTACCTTCCTTGGCCGTAATGGTGTTGGTGGCCTCCGGGTCCCGCCGATCCACAACAAAGATGTCTTTCATCAAACGTTCCCGGCCCGAAAAATGATTCACGTAAAACACCACATCATCGAAGGGCTCACAGAAAACCCGCTCCTTGATTCCCAGATCCGCCCGGGATTTGGCAATCTGGAACAGCAGGTCCCTGAATGACCTCTCGCCCCAGGGCATGGTGAATAGGCTCAAAATGAGCGCTGCCAGGAAACCCGCGAAGGCAACGAGGAGAACAGGCGGCAACATTTGATAAAGGCTGATCCCGCAGGCCTTCATGGCGATGATTTCACTGTCCGCGGACAGCCTCAGAAAGGCTACCAAGACGGCCATCAGCGTGGCAGCCGGCAGGGCAAATACGATAATATCCGGCACCAGATAGAGCAGCATCCTGCCCATCTGGCCGGCCTGGGCCCCGCGGTTCACAACCAGCTCGGTAACGGAGAGCATCCGGGTGGCCAGGATGATAAAAATGGCCACAAGAAGACTCACCAGGAACGTGGGCCAAATTTCACTGAAGATGTACTTGTGAAGGGTCAGTTGCACGTCTCTATTTTACCTTCGCCGGCATAGCCGGCAGCCGCTCGGCAGGGATATCTTTCAAGCACTGATAGGACATGTCTTTCTCGGACAGTAAGGGTCTTTCGACCGGCCAGTTGATGGCGAGGTCCGGATCCGACCAGAGCACCCCTCCTTCACTTTCAGGTGAATAGAAATCACTGCATTTGTAGTGAACATGTGCCGTGTCGCTCAGCACCAGAAACCCATGAGCAAATCCGCAGGGCACAAACACCTGCCGTCTTTCTGCATCTGACAGCCGCACGGATGTCCATTGGCCGAATGATGGAGAACCACGACGGATATCCACAGCCACGTCAAAGATTTCGCCCCGGATAACCTGGACGAGCTTCGCCTGCTGACGGGGCTCTTGATAATGGAGACCGCGAAGCGTTCCCCGTTTCGAAAAAGATAGATTGTCCTGGACAAAGCGTGCATCCACTCCCCAATCCCTGTACCGGTTCTCCTGAAAGGTCTCCAGAAAATAACCGCGATGGTCCTCAAAGAAATCCGGTTCCACAATGAGAACACCCTTTAGAGGTGTGGTCAAAACTTTCATGTTCAGATCCTCTCACTCTCAAGTAGCTTCATGAGATATTTCCCATAACCGTTTTTCACGAGCGGTTTTGCCAGCGTTTTAAGCTGGTTGGCGTCTATATAGCCAAGGCGGTAAGCGATCTCTTCCACGCAGGAAACCATGAGTTCCTGTCTTTCCTCGATGACCTGGATAAAATTCGCCGCCTGCATCAGGCTTTCATGCGTCCCTGTGTCGAGCCAGGCTATGCCGCGCCCCAGTTTCTCGACGCGAAGCCGGCCCATCGCCAGATAAGCACGGTTAACATCCGTAATTTCAAGCTCGCCCCTTGCCGATGGCGTGAGATCGGCTGCAATATCCAGTACACGGTTGTCATAGAAATAGAGCCCTGTGACCGCGTAGTTTGACTTGGCATGAGCCGGCTTCTCTTCGATTTCGATTGCTCTGCCGTCTTCGTCAAAACTCACGACGCCATATCGCTCGGGGTCCTTCACCCAGTAGCCGAAAACCGTTGCTCCCTGATCATTTGCCACGGCGCTCTGCAGCTTCTCCGGAAACCCATGCCCATAAAAAATATTATCCCCAAGGATCATGCAGACCGAATCTTCTCCCACAAAATCGCGCCCGATGACAAAAGCCTGTGCCAGACCCTCGGGCCTGGGTTGTTCTATATAGCTGAAGCTCAAGCCCCATTGGGCTCCTGTGTGCAAGAGCTCCCTGAATCGCGGAAGGTCTTCGGGGGTCGAGATGATCAGAATCTCCCGCAATCCCGCCAGCATCAGGACAGACAGAGGATAATAGATCATGGGTTTGTTATATACCGGCAAGAGCTGTTTGCTCACGACCTGTGTAATCGGAAAAAGACGTGTTCCGCTGCCTCCCGCCAAGATAATTCCCTTCATCGCTTCCTCTCTCCGTCAGCCCTTTTGCTCACCACTGAGATCTCCCCGCCCAGCGCCTGATGCCTTGAGCCTTAAGCCTTTCCTTCATATTGTTTACCTATCCACTCCCGGTAGGCGCCTGTCTGAATCGATTCGATCCAGACGGGATTCTTGATATACCATTCAACCGTCTTTTTCAATCCGCTTTTCAGTGATTCCTTTGGTGACCAGCCAAGTTCTCTCTCAATCTTGGAACAATCAATGGCATAGCGACGGTCATGCCCGGGTCGGTCCTTGACAAAACTGATGAGCGAGGTATGCGGTATGAAAGAAGAATCCGGCACCAACTCGTCCAAGACCTCGCACACGCCTCTTACCATCTCCAGGTTCGTCCTTTCGCAGCGTCCTCCTACGTTGTAGGTCTCGCCAATTCGACCCTTTTCCAATACCGCGCTTATGGCTTCGCAGTGATCTTTCACGTAGAGCCAGTCCCTCACATTCAAGCCATCACCATAAATGGGCAACTGCTTCCCGCTCAGGGCATTCAGGATAATGAGTGGGATCAATTTTTCCGGGAACTGTCTTGGCCCGTAATTGTTCGAACAATTGGTGACCAGCGTCGGCAAACCATAGGTGTGGTGATAGGCCCTCACCAGATGGTCACTGGCCGCCTTGGATGCCGAATAGGGGCTGTTGGGCGCATATGGGGTGTTTTCATCAAAGGCCGGATCTTCCTTACCAAGCGACCCATAGACCTCATCAGTGGACACATGCAAAAAGCGGAAGCCTTCTTTTTCGCCTTCCGGCAGATTGGACCAATAATGCCTTATAACTTCCAGGAGATTGAAGGTCCCCACAACGTTTGTCTGTATGAAATCTTCAGGGCCATCGATGGAACGGTCCACATGGGACTCGGCAGCGAAGTTTACCACCACACAAGGGCGGTATCGCAACAGGGCATCACGAACCAGTGTCCGGTCTCCAATATCCCCATGGATAAAGATGTGGTCCGGATCACCCTGAATCACCTCCAGATTCATGGGATTTCCAGCATATGTCAAGAGATCCAGATTGACAATGCGAACCTCCCCGGCCTTCCGCAAACCTAAAACAAAATTGCTCCCGATAAATCCGGCCCCTCCCGTTATGAGGTATATCTTCATTT
>CAYUCJ010000314.1:0-4115 GCA_964443285.1 uncultured Desulfobacteraceae bacterium
ATAAACCTTGTCGATTAAATCTGCCATCATCTTTTCCAATATACATGGTTATGGCTAATCGGGATAGGGAGTGGCCTCACGATCCCCCTTTACCCGATCAGGTGCCGCTTTTCTCCAGCTTATTCCACTCGTCCTTCAAGAGTCCCAGGTAAAGCATATTGCGCAGTTTTCCATTACTCCGCTCTTGTCAGAGATTGTCAGGTACCCTTCCGCTCATAAGTCACAGGTTGGAGCGGCTCACTGTTTACGGAAAGCTGGAAAATATCCGGTCTTGCGTAGTGGCCCACCACATCGAAGTCCAGTTTCGCTTTTGTGATTTCAGAAAAGTCCAGATCCGCGTACAGGATCCCCTCTTCATTGTAGAGCGGCCCTGCCAGGACTTCCCCGAAGGGCGATACAATAACACTTCCGCCCCTGCACATGATCTCGGGCTGGTTATCCAGCTCTTCCAGCGTCTCCAGATCGGCTGGATACATATCCTTCGTGACGAACTGGTTGCAGCCGAGCACAAAACATCGCCCCTCGCAGGCGATATGCTGCAGCGTGGACTGCCAGGTCTTACGGGAGTCCGCGGTCGGCGCCAGGTAGATCTCAACGCCTTTGCCGTACATGGCCATGCGAGCAAGGGGCATGTAATTCTCCCAGCAGATGAGGCCGCCGATCTTTCCAAGGTCCGTTGAAAAGACGGGCATGGTACTCCCATCCCCTTCTCCCCAGATCAACCGCTCGGCTCCGGTCGGCTTCAGCTTCCTGTGTTTGCCCATCAATTTTCCGTCTGGGTCGAAATAGAGCAGTGAACAATAAAGGGTTCCCCGGCTGAACTCCCCGTCCCGCTCTATGACGCCGATGGCCAGGTAGACACCCGCTTCTTTCGCCGCTTTGCCGAGGGTTTCCACCTCGGGCCCGGGAACTTCAACGGCATTGTCCCAGTAGCGTTTCCACAGGGAACGGCCCGCCCTACTCCTGGCGCCGACCACCATGCCGAAGCTCAATCCCCTGGGATAAGCCGGAATAAAGGCCTCGGGCAGGAGAACCAGTTTGCCGCCTTTGCTCCCCGCCTCCCGGATCAGGTGACAGGCCTTTTCCACTGACAAAGCCTTGTCGAAAAGAACAGGCGCTGCCTGCACGACCACTGCCTTTACTGATTGGATGTCCTCTTTCATACGGGCTCTGCCTCCGTTACTTCAAATTCAATTCCAGGTAGGTGGCCCCTTCAATGGGGTTGTGCCGGTAGGGTCCGATCTCGACAAATCCCAGGGACCTGTAAAGTCTATTGGCGCTTTCCATGGAGGGCACCGTGTCCAGCCGCATGCGTTGATACCCGAGGGCCTTTCCGGTCTTGATGGCAGCCTGTGCCAAGGCTTTTCCGGCCTGTTTTCCCCTGAACCGGGGCCTCACATACAGCCGCTTCATTTCGCAGATGGTTTTCTCCAGATACCGGACCCCCACGCAGCCGATGGGCTGATCCTCGGACAAGGCCAGGACCAGACACCCGGTCGGCGGTGAATATTGCCTCGGGAAATCCTCCAGTTCCGCGTCGAAATCCTGAAAACCCAGATCGAATTCCAGGGACTGCGAATACTCCAGGACGAGTTCCTTTGCCCTTGAAATGAGAGCTTCAGTTCCGGCTTCAACGATTTCCATCACGTTTCAAACCTATTCATCTCATTCATGACGCAGTCTGATCCGTTCGCTCTACCCGTCAAGCACCTTTCTCACTACCCCAAGCATCTGCTTAAGCTCGTAGGGCTTCTTGACAAATGCCTTCGCCCCGCTGTCAAGCACTTCCTTCGTGCCTCCGTCTATAGAATACCCGCTGGCGATCACCACCTTTGCTTGGGGGTTCAACTTCAACATTTCTTTAAGACACTGTTTTCCCCCCATGCCGGGCATGATAAGATCCAGGATCACCAGGGAAATATCCTCCGGCCTCTCTCGGTACAGTTCAAGGGCACTCTCACCGTCGGGCGCAAGAAGCACCGTATAACCAAACGTCTCAAGCATGTCCTTTCCGATATCCCGCAGGAGTTCCTCGTCATCGACCAGCAAGATGGTCTCACTGCCTTCTCCAGATACTGCTTCATTACGCTTCGGCTCGGTTTGAGTTTCTGGCGGATCTCCTTCCATGACCGGGAAGTATATTTCAAAGGTGGTCCCTTCTCCCGACCCACTGTGACACATGATGTAACCGTCGTGGCTCTTGACGATGCCGTAGACCATGGCCAGACCCAGGCCGGTCCCCCTTCCTACCTCCTTGGTGGTGAAAAAGGGTTCGAATATATGCTCCAGAGTCTCCCTGTCCATGCCCTGGCCTGTGTCCGAGATACTGAGGAGAACGTACCTGCCCGGCCTTGCCCCCAGGTGTGCCTTGCAGTATTCCTGATCCAGGGTTACATTCTCCGTCTCGAAAACCAGTTTTCCACTATCCGGCATGGCGTCTCTTGCATTGACGCCAAAGTTCATGATGACCTGTTCCAACTGTGCGGGATCGGCACGGATGACATTCAAATGGTCTTCCAGGTGGAGTTCTATTGCGATCATCTTAGGGATGGTTCTTTCGAGGAGGTTCCGGACCTGCCCTGCTTCCCGGTTGAGGTCTACGGGTCTTAGATTACTTTCCACCTTGCGGCTGAAGGCGAGGAGCTGCTGGGTGAGCTCGCTTGCCCTGTGAGCGGCCTGCTCTATCTGCTCAAGCTTTGGGGTGTCAGGGTCGTTTTCACCCTTTTCCATGAGAAGGATCTGCGTATAGCCAAAAATCCCCTGAAGCAGATTGTTGAAATCGTGGGCAATGCCGCCTGCAAGCGTCCCCACGGCCTCCATTTTCTGGGCCTGAAGCATCTGCTTATTCAGTTTCTTGATTTCCCTTTCGGCCAAAATCCGTTCGGTCACATCACGCCCTATTCCGGTGATATAAGGTTCACCTTCTTCCGGTTTTATGAGCCTGCTGCGATACTCGAGGTAGATTTTAGAGGTGTCTCTTCCAAAATAGCTCGTGACACCCTCGTCGTGACCCTGTTTCTTAATTTTCTCTATGTAATCGGTATAGAAGAGTGGCCTGAGTTCGGGCTTCATAAAATCCGTCGCACTGCGGCCGATGAACTCCTCAGATTCATAGCCGAATATTTCCGTCATGGCCCTGTTGGCAGAGAGAAAACGGCCTTCGAGGTCCTGGGTATAGATCAGGTCGGATACCGAGTCAAACAAATCCCTGTAACGTTTCTCCGACTCGCGAATCTTTCCTTGAGCCTCTTTGAAGTGCGTGATATCTTTCGTGACCGCCACCAGGCAATCCTCTTCGTCGTAGCGAAAAATCCTGCCCGACAGCAAGAGATCAAGGACTTTTCCGCTTTTCACCCGAAACTGTAATTCAAATGCATCGACCCTGCCTTTCTCTTTGAGAATATCGATGAATTTTTCCCTATCAACCGGATCGACATAGAGGCCCAGGTCAAACGGCGTCTTGCCTATGGCCTCTTCTTTTGAATATCCCGTCATGCGGCAAAACCCATTGTTCACGTAAAGGTAGCGGCCATCTTCTATCCTTGATATGGAAACCAAATCCGGGACACTCTCAAATGTAATCCGGAATTTTTTCTCACTTTCACGCAAGGTTTCTTCCGCCCGTTTCCTATCTGTGATGTCGGTATAAACACCGACAGCTCCATATAATTCCCCTTCAATCTGGATGGGAGAACTTGCCACAATGACATTTACAGGTGTCCCGTCCTTTCGGTAGCGAATCGTTTCCAAGGGAAATAAATTTTGTCCTGACAGCACTTTCTTGGTAATGGCTTTTGCCTCATCCACCACATCGGGACGACTGATCAGATCATCGAGGTTCCTCCCAACCGCCTCGTCCCGGGTATACCCGAAAATCTGCTCGGCTCCAGGATTCCACTCAAGGATGTGGTGGGAACCATTAAGGGTTACAATGGCATCGGGGGCCTTGTGCAGCACAGCTTCCAGGTATTTTTGCCGTTTTTTGGTCTCCCCTTCCGACCGCTTGCTCTCGATTTCTAATGTTTCCAACTCAACTGTCCGATGGCGCAGTTCTCCCAGATCACTGATGAGTTGTTCTTTGGTCTTATCACTATCCGTCATCTTGCGCCTCCAAG
>CAYUCJ010000315.1:0-4115 GCA_964443285.1 uncultured Desulfobacteraceae bacterium
GGATCTGAGAATCTTTTTCATGTGCTTTCTCATAGTGCACTTGGCAACTCACTTCCACATGGACGGCTATTTGGGGTTCACGCCTCCCAAACCCTACGCGCTTTTATGACGCAACGCTGAACTCCAAATCGGCGTCCATCCCCTCCGGAGTGATTAGAAAGCATTTGAAAAAGATTGTCAGGTTCGGTTCCTCTTCGTTCCCGACAGGTTGCTGCTTGCAGCGTAACTTAGCTTTTTACGATTCCAACAACTTTTTTTCCACTCTAAAAAAAATGCTTGCATTGTTATACCACTATGTGGTAGAGTTTTTATCAGCGTGGGTGATACTTGGCATTACCTCCTTTTGCTAAACACCCTGCATCAAAAGCGGCCCGGGGATTGGTCCCCCCCGGGCCGGCTTTTTTACAGCACTGATAAACGTCATTTGATGCGACGGGGAAGCAAGGAGGCGAGGACCTCGCATTCACGGCATAACCTTATTTTTTCTCTCCAGTTGATTTGGGGCACCCCTTCACAGATCGTTCCATTGATGAACCAGCAGAGTGTGCCGGCCCTGAATTCCCACGCCGGACACTCTTTCCTCTGTTCGGGGGGACACTTCTTGATGTTCCAACAAGGCTGAAAATGAGTGAGATCTCTTCGTTTGTGTGATACCAGAAAATAGATCTGCCTTTCCACGTGGGCGGGCACCACTCGCCATCCTTGCTCGTAACTGTGGATGGCCTTTATGGACACGCCCAGCAGTTCCGCCATCTGCTTTTGGGTCTTGTTCAGGCTTTTGCGGAACTCAGCAAACTCATCGGCTTCCACTTTCGTCTCCAGACCCGATCGCCTTCTCGATGATGCCCCCTCCGAGGACCATGTCTCCAAGATAGAAGACCGCTGACTGCCCGGGGGTGACGGCATTCTGCAGCTTGTCAAACATCACTTTCACTCTGTTTTCACCGCCTGGATAGAGGGTCGAACCGGCCGCCTCGTGGTTGAGACGAATTTTAACTTTCGCCCTGAAGGGCAGTTCATACATCTTGATCCCCGTCAGGCTCACCTTCGATGCAACCAATCCTGCCGACAGGAGGCTGATCTTCTCCCCAACCACCAATCGGTTCTGCTCCGGGTCTATGTCCATGACATACAGGGGTTTTGCAGCGGAGATCCCGAGCCCGCGGCGCTGGCCTATTGTGTAACGGATAATCCCGTTATGTTGGCCGAGGCATTGGCCCGCCTCGTCCACGATGTCTCCTTCTCGAATCTCTCCCTCTTCGAAAAGGCCTTCATAATCGCCGCCCCCCATGAAATCCTGGCTTTCAGCACGGTCGGCCGTATCCAGACCCTTTTCCCGGGCGATCTTTCTCACATCCGGTTTGGTCATTCCCCCCAGGGGGAACAGCGTCTCCTCCAGCTGTTCGCGCGCCAGCGAATAGAGGAAGTAGCTCTGATCCTTCGATTTATCCAAAGCCCTGGCCAGAAAAGAACGCGCTCCCGCCCTCACGATCCGGGCATAGTGCCCCGTGGCGAACAGGTCGAAATCAATACCCGCCTTCCTGGCCTTTTCAAGGAGAAATCCAAACTTGATTTCACGGTTGCACGTGATGCAAGGGTTGGGGGTCCGCCCGGCGAGATATTCCCGCCGGAAATAGTCGATCACGTGTTCTTTGTATTCCTCTTTCAGATCGATGACGTGAAAAGGGATGCCCAGCCTATTGCAGACGGCGCCGGCCAGTTCAATATCCTCTTTTTCGTCCGCCCCGTAACAGCCGTGCTTCTGCCCGGGAGTCGCGGATCTGGAGCCGTCGAATATCTCCATGGAGATCCCCACGACGTCGTGCCCCTCTTCCCTCAAGAGGGCCGCCGCCAAGGAGGAATCCACCCCTCCGCTCATCCCCACCGCTATTCTTTTTCTCTGATTCATGTTATCCTACCGGCATACGGGGAAACAGGATCTTTTCAGACTCCCGCCAGGTTGTCGAAACAATTTGACATAAATACCACCATGTGGTAGTCATGTCAAGGAAACAATCTCTTTCGACGGCGTGGCAGTTGCGTGTGGAGTAAAGCAAGGGTGAAGAACTGCGCATCCGCTATTCTGAACCGGAACAATTGCTACAGAGGGGTCAGCTATGTATCCTCCTTTTTTTCACGAAAAGACATCGTTTTCCCGCCTTCTGTTCATTTTCCTTTCCCTCCTTTTGTTCCAGGCATGCGACAAGGGCGGGGATGTCCGCACCATCGATTTTGCAAAATCCCTGGCTGCCGAACCGACCGACCATCGGTTGGAAAGGAACAGGCAATTGCGGGTGGCGATCGGGGCCATGATCTCGCCTAAGGAGACTTTCCTCTACTATCACCAGTTTGTGGATTTTGTGGGCAGGAAGCTGGGTCTCAGAGGTGTCCTTGTCCAACGCAGGACCTACAGTGAAATCAACGAACTCATAGGAAAAGGAAAGATCGACATGGCCCTGGTTTGTTCAGGTCCATATGCTTCTGAAAAAGAAAAATACCACATGGAACTGCTGGCCACTCCCCAGATTCACGGCGCACCTTTCTACCAGGCCTACCTGATTGTCGAGAGGAGGAGCCTTTTGAACTCCTTGAGAGATCTAAAGGGCAAGACCTTTGCGTTCACCGATCCCGATTCCAACACGGGGAGGTTGGTTCCACTCTTCTGGCTCAGACAGATGAGAGAAGAACCGGAGTCCTTTTTTGGAAAAACCATCTACACTTACAGCCACGACAACTCCATACGGGCCGTCAGCAAAGGATTGGTAGACGGCGCTTCCGTAGACAGCCTCGTCTGGGGCTATTATCGCCAGCAAGAGTCCCCTCTGGTCTCCGGCACCCGGATTATCAAGGAATCTGAGCATTATGGAAACCCTCCGCTTGTTATAAATGGTGGGCTGGACCCTGAACTCAAAAACAATTTGAAACGGATTCTTTTTTCCATGGACCGTGATCCTGAAGGTAAGAAAATCCTCCGGGGGTTGATGATTGACCGTTTCCTTGCCCCCAAAGAAAAATGGTATGAGCCCATACGGCAGATGAAAAAGATGGTCTTCAACTTAGAGGGCGACACCCTTGCGGACAATTAGCCTTAAGAACAAATTGATCCTGGGAATCTTTTGCCTCGTTATCGGCAGTTCCATTGCCATCTCTTTGCTGGTGATGAAGCGTTACAGCACCACCCTCCACCAGACCATGGCGGCCCAGGCTGCAAATGTGGCACATGCATCCGCATTGGAGTCTGTCGACAAAGTGCTTATCAATGACATGGTCGCCCTTCAGGATACCCTGGATCATCAGCTGGTGAGCACCCCTTCCGTTGCCTACCTTTTCGTGTACAGGGACGGCAAGGTCATGGCGCATACCTTCAAAACAGGGTTTCCCATCCAGTTGATCGCCGCCAACAACATCACTTCCCAAGGCAGTCCGCACCTGCAGGAGATCAAATCCACCGACGGCAAACGATACTTGGATATAGCCTGGCCGATTTTCGGCGGAAAGGCGGGTATTCTGCGTCTGGGGATTTCCGAGAAACCCTACCAAAAGCAGATCAGGGCTCTGTGGATCCAAATGGGACTGATGGCAATAGGCGTTCTCCTGCTGGCCCTGACGGGAGCCCTCGCTTTTATCAGGAGGATTACGAGACCGATTGAGATGCTGAGCCATGCGGCTCTGGAAATACAAAAAGGCCAATTGGGTGTCCGGGTGCACCCAGCCGGCAAAGACGAAATCGGAAAGCTGGCTGTTGCCTTCAACAACATGGTGGAAGGCATGGAGGAGTATACGGGTCGGCTCGAAGAACAGACCATGGAATTGGAACAGCTCCACCGCCAGACCAAGGCATTTTGCGACATCGTGCGGGAGATAGGGTCCTTTCGGAGTCTGGATGAAGTCGGTATTTTTCTCATCAACGAATTCCGGACCATGCTGGACTGTTCCGATTTATTTTTGCTTATCCTCAACAACAGCACCCATGTTCTTTTTGTCATGTCCGACGAAGGCAACACCACCATTGAAGACCCCCAAGTGGTCCCAAAGGCATTGTCTGAACTGACCCGATTGGAGGAAGCCGCTGTCGGGGTGAAGGCCACATTCTGCCAGTCCCTTGTCCTTAATGG